>JAQGPI010000523.1 GCA_028293175.1 Verrucomicrobiaceae bacterium
CGCATTCATCATCATCTATCTGGATGCCAAGAAGCTCGGTACGGTGACCCCTCTGGAAAAAGTGCGCGGCGACGTGGAGAAGATGATCAATGCCGAGCAAGGCAAGGGCTCCGTGGACGAGTGGCTGGCCAGCCTGCGCAAGAAGGCCAATATCCGCAAGTTTTAATCCGGCGGCATAAGTTCCAAAAAGCGGGCGTGGGGGTGACTTCACGCCCGTATTGTTTGTTCAGGAGGCGATGGCCGGGGGGCTCTGTCTTTATTCTTGAGTTGCGTGCCATGTGCGCGTTTCATGTACTGTTTTCGCCGTCGATTCATGGCCAAGCCTAAGTTCCGTTTCATCCTCTGCTTCGATTTTGATGGTACCCTTGTGCACCACGAAGGGGACTATCGTTTTCATCCAGGGCTGGGTGACATGCTACGAATGTTGCGCCAGCAGGGTGCTGCCTGGGTGATCAATACTGGTCGCAGCCTGAGCCAGACTCTCGCCGGACTCGCCCAGAACGGCATCTATCAGGAGCCGGATTTCATCATCGCCCAGGAAGGGGAACTCTATAAGCCAGGGATCTTTCGCAAATGGACGGATTACGGGGCGTGGAACCGTAATGGCAGGCGGGCGCACGCCAACTTCCTGCGTGAGCACAAGAAGTTCCTGGCGGACGTCAAGCATCACGTGCACACGGCTACCAAGGGTGAATTTATGGAAGGTGAGCGGGGCGATGTGGGCATCGTGGCTCACAGCGATGAAGAGCTGGACCAAGTCTGCCTGCTAATCGATGAACATCGCTCACGCTTCCCGGAGCTGGGCTACCATCGCAATGGCGTTTACCTGCGCTTCGCCCACTCCAACTATAGCAAGGGCACGACGCTGGGCGAGCTAGCGCGCCTACTTGAACTAAGCCCGGACGAATGCTTCGCCGCTGGCGACAATCATAACGATTTGACGATGCTGGATACACGGGTGGCACGGATGATCGCCTGCCCTGGGAATGCGTTGGAGCCTATCAAATCGCACGTGCGCAGGCAAGGTGGCTTCATTGCTGAAGGGACCGCGAGCACAGGCATGATTGAAGCTCTGCAGCATTTCTTTGCTGCCCGTTAAGGCCTTTCAAAGCACCAGCGACTGGCCTTCCATCAAGATGTGCACGCGCTCATCCAGGCCCCTGTCCTTGGCTGCGGTGGCAAGGCGCTGCACTGGCTCGTGCAAAGGCTCGCCCCCAAGAGGGAAGGTATCGTGATGCATGGGGACCATCACGCCTGCGTCGAGCATCTGGAAGGCATCTAGGGCCTCCTCAGGATTCATATGCACCTGCCTGCCACTCGGTGCCTGATAGGCGCCGATGGGCATGAGGGCCACGTCAATACTGGCACGCTGGCCGATCTCTTTAAATCCGTCGAATAATGCGCTGTCGCCGCAATGGAAGACCGTGCGGTTGGCACTTTCGATCAAGAAGCCGCCAAAGTGCCTGTGGGTATCGTGGATCATCCGCGCTCCCCAGTGGCGGGCTGGCGTGAGGGTGATCTTTAGATCGCGGAAGCCGATGCTTTCCCAGGTAGCCAGTTGAGTCACATTGCCAAATCCGCAGCGCTTGACGAGGCTGCCCACGCCGCTAGGAACGATGACAGGCTGGCCATTGGCCACCCGCTTCAGGCTAGGGAGGTGCAGGTGGTCGAAATGCGCATGGGTGATGAGCACTAGGTCAATCTCCGGCAGATCATGCGCATACAGAGTGGGATGGCGCAGTCGCTTTACCGGGCCATGCCAGAGCGCCCAGTTTGGATCGATGAGAATATTGGCTGTCTCCAACTGCACTAGAAAGGCCGCATGGCCGAGCCAGGTGATGCCGATTTCATGCGTTTCCGCGTCAGGCACCGGATTGACTTCGTGGCAGGGACGGCGCGGGGAAAGCAAGGTGGGGATCAACACGTCGCCCAGGAACTTCAGATTGCGCTTTCGCCAGCCCTGCGTGGGCCGTAGACCTACCTTGTTCTCGCTTTCCGTCGCGGCTCGCTGGAAGAATTGTCTCACCTTGCCGGGTGGGCGCTGCGGGTCGCCCGGTGACCCTAGAGGGAGGTGAGGTTCATTGACCATGCGGTAAAATGTGTTGTGAACTATACGGATCGTAAGAAGACAGTATTCACCTGACAAGCACCAACTTTGCCAATCCATTCACAGCCATGCTTCCGCTCCCAATCAAAGACAACTTACGTCGAGCGATGCGCTCCCGCCTCGGGGCGATTACGAATGAAGAGGTGGCGAGAATGTCAGCACTCATCTTAAATCGGCTGCGAAGCGATGAGTGGTTGCCCGCCCATACTACCGTGGCCTTGTTTGGTGGCATCAAAGGCGAGCCGGACTTGCTCCCATTGATTCCGTGGCTGCTGGAAAGACAGTCCACGCCCGTGTTTTTTGGCTTCAAAGGCGGGCTATTGATCCCGCAGCGGATAGAGAATTCGGAGCAACTTGAGCGCGGCATTTTCGACGTGTGGATCCCCGTTGCCGAGGCTCCGGTGGTACCGTGCGAGCAGCTTGACGTCATATTGACTCCGGGTCTGGCCTTTGGCCGCGACGGCATGCGGTTGGGTCGCGGTCGGGGCCACTATGATCGCTTGCTTGGCTTGTCAGAAATGCATGCGCGGCGCATCGGTGTTTGCTGGGAATTCCAGCATGTTGAAGCCGTGCCCACGGAGCCGCACGATGTGCCGATGCATGCCGTGGTCACGGAGCGGGATACACGCTAGCCGACGTGTGCGACGATGAAGGCTTTCACAGCCTGCGAAGTCGCATCCAAGGGATAAGTATGCAGAGGCTTGCTCTTCAAGGCTTGCAAGGTCGGATGAGTTGGCTCCAGGCCGGTCGCTTGTGTCACCACTTCGGGAAATTTGGCGGGGCTTGCAGTGGCGAGCACTACGCTCACTCGGTCGGTGGCCATGTCGGTGAAGGCACAGGCGGTGTGCGGATCAAGCACGTATTGCCAGTCGTTCCACATCTGGGCAATCACCTTGGGAATGGTGGCGTCATCCATGCGGCTGGCGCGGAAGCTGGAAACCGCGGGCGGCGGTAATGACACGGCCTCGCCGCCTTTCATGCGGATCATGATCTCGCGCACCTTGGCCGGATCCTGGTCGAGGATGAAATAGAGATAGCGTTCGAAGTTAGAGGCGGCCTGGATGTCCATGCTTGGTGCATGGCTGGGCATCACATCACCCTGGCGGTACTCACCACTGTTGAAAAAGCGATACAGTATATCATTGTGGTTGGTTGCCACGCGGAAACCACCACAGGGCAGGCCCATTTGCTGTGCCAACCATCCGGCCATGACGTTGCCAAAGTTGCCCGTGGGCACCACGAACTCAACGGTGGAGCGGGCCCCTTCTGGCAGCTTCAACCAGGCCCAGATGTAATACACACACTGCGCGAGCACGCGGGCGATGTTGATGGAATTGACCGCCGAAAGATTGATTGATTGCGAGAAGGCGGTGTCACCAAAGATTTCCTTCACCACACGTTGGGCGTCATCAAAGGTGCCCGGCACAGGGATTGCGTACACATTCGATGCACCGGTGCAGGCCATCTGGCGCTCCTGCAAGGGAGCCACGCGGCCAATGGGATAAAGGATGAAAATATCGATGCCATCCTGGCCCATGCAGCCATGAATCGCAGCGGAGCCGGTGTCGCCGGAAGTGGCACCGAGCACGGCGAGGTGCTTGCCGCTCATCTTCGTCTGGCGCTTGTAGAGTAAGCCTAACAACTGCAAGGCGAAATCTTTGAACGCCAGCGTGGGGCCGTGAAAGAGCTCCAGCACGTAGGTCTTATCGGTGATCTTGCGCAGCGGAGCGACATCAGGCGAATCAAACTTCGCATAGGCTTCCTTCGTCATCGCCTTCCACTCGTCGGCCGGGATCTCAGGCGCAAAGAGCTGGAAGAACTCGGCGGCAAGTTCTGCATAGGAGAGCGAGGCCCAGCTTGCCAGCTTGCTGGAGATATCGGGCAGGCTGTCTGGGAGAAATAGGCCGCCATCGGGCGCAAGGCCCGCTTCGACGGCTTCCGAGAAAGTGTGGGGCCGAGTATTGCCGCGAGTGGAGACGTACTGCATGGCGGCTTGTTTATTCGCCGCCTGCGCTGGCGTTGCCAAGGCCCACGACCCCTTCTTTTGCCGATGCCGCCATAAAATCGCGGTTCATTTTCGCGATCCAGTCGCGCTTGATTTCCTTGGGGCAAACCGCTTCGCACTCGTAGTGGTTGGTGCAATTGCCAAAGCCTGCGGCATCCATGGCGCGGACCATGCCGAGGCTGCGGCGGGTCTTTTCCGGCTGACCTTGTGGCAGCACGTTGAGCTGGCCTAGCTTGGAGCTCACGAATAGCATGGCGCTGGCATTCGGGCAGGCTGCCACACAGGCACCGCAGGCGATGCAGGCCGCCGCATCCATGGCCTCATCCGCCACGTCCTTGCCGATAGGAAGGGCATTGGCATCCTGGGGTGCACCGGTGCGCACGCTGATGAAGCCGCCAGCCTGCGCGATCCTGTCGAAGGCGCTGCGGTCCACCATCAAGTCCTTCTGCACCGGGAATGCGCGGGCGCGGAAAGGCTCGACCCATATTGTATCGCCCGTGCGGAACTTCCGCATGTGGAGCTGGCAGGTGGTGGTCGCCTTTTCGGGACCATGCGCAACGCCGTTGATGACCATGGAACACGCACCGCAGATGCCTTCGCGGCAGTCGTGGTCAAAGGCCACCGGCTCACCGCCCGTGGCAATCAGGCGCTCATTCACAATGTCCATCATCTCCAGAAACGAAGCATGGTCCGGAATGTCCCGCGCTTCGATGTCTTGGAAATGGCCCTTGGCGTTGGTACTGGTCTGGCGCCAGACTTTGAGGTGGAGATTGAGGTCGGACATGGCAGTGGAAAGAGGTAGGAAAGGGTGAAAGTTAGCGGGCAACCGTGGCACGGTTGATCGCCCTTCTCAGCAGGTTGGAAAAACGGGCGGCATCAAAGCGTGTGAGCCGCATCAATTTTTCAAAAGAAATGGGACTGCCTGGACGCAACCGCCCGGCGATTTCGCGCAAGTCCATGCGACGGGAGTACCAGTCAACACCCGCCAGAAACAAACAGGCAGCAGCCATCTCATCCTTGTCCGGATGTGGATAGGCGCGCCAGTCATCATACCGAAAGCGACTCTTCTGGAGCACGCAGAACTCCAGCAGTTTGGCTTCGGATTCGGGGGTCATAAATGAGAAGGTAAAAGCTTATTTGTAGCTGCGCACGGCGAGGTGGACGGCTTCGAAGGTGAGTTCTTCCTTGTTCAGCTTGGGCTTCCCGAAGTCGCCAGTATACTCCCAGGCTGCGGCATAAGTGAACTCTTCATCGTTGCGCTTGGCTTCACCGTCCGCGTATTGGTATTCGCTGCGGAAGTGCCCGCCACAGCTCTCTTCGCGGTGCTGGGCATCAATGCAAAGTAGTTCACCGAATTCGAGGAAGTCGGCCACGCGGCCAGCCTTCTCGAGTTCCTGATTTACTTCGGCACCGCTGCCGGGCACGGTCACATTGTTCCAGAATTCTTCACGTAAGACGGGGATGCGGTCGATAGCCTCCTGCAGGCCTTCGCGCGTGCGGGCCATGCCGCACTTGTCCCATACCAGAAGGCCCAGCTCGCGGTGGAAGCTGTCCACGGTGCGCTTGCCCTTGATGTTGAGCAGGCGATTCGTGCGCGCATTGATTTCTTCCAGCGACTTCGCAAACTCCGGATGCGCGGTGGTCACGCTGCCGGGTTTCTGTGTCACCAGATAATTGGCGATCGTGGTGGGGATGACAAAGTAGCCATCAGCAAGACCCTGCATCAGGGCGCTGGCACCAAGGCGGTTCGCGCCGTGATCACTGAAATTGGCCTCGCCCAGCACATGTAGGCCGGGCAGGTTGCTCATCAGGTTGTAGTCTACCCACAGGCCGCCCATTGTGTAGTGCACCGCTGGGTAGATGCGCATCGGCTTCAAATAGGCGCTTTCAC
>JAQGPI010000527.1 GCA_028293175.1 Verrucomicrobiaceae bacterium
TCATCCACAGCGGCATCGGGAGGCAGTTGCTTGCCTTCGCGCTTGAGCTGCTGAACGCGGCCCATGGCTACGGTGCTGGTGGCCCAGTCGATCACGATCGGATAGCCGAGCGCCTCGGTGGTGGGCAGGCCCCAGGAGTGCGGGTTCGTGCCCAGGGTGGGGAATTTACCGCCAAAGGGAACCACTTCCGCCAGGGTGGAGGTGCAGTTCGTATAAGCGATATAGCCTTTCTTCGCGGCTTCCATCACATAGCCGCCGCCCCACAGATAGTGGAAGGCATTGTCCACGCTCACCTGGCCGATGCCGTACTTATCGGCCAGCTCCATGCAGCGCTCCATTGCGCGGAAGGCCACTGCCTGACCCAGCTTGAGCTTGGCATCCCAAATCTCGCTGGCGGCAAAAGGCTTCTTGATCACCTCGATCTCAGCGCCAGGAACGCAGCCGCCGGTGGCGCTGCCGAACAGATGATCCAGATGCAGCGCCTTGATGCCGTTGTGCGTGCGAATGCCGTGACGCGAGGCCATCTCACAGAACCGTGTGGCGTCCGCCGCCTCATCGGCAAGATAACCGCGATGGATGTAGGCGGCATTGATGAGCGCATTGTGCCGGGCAGCGGGAACGACGTGGTAGGTGGCCATGATGGGAAAGAGGAGAATCGCGTTGGTGGAACCCTTTCGCTATCCACTATCCGCCTTTGAGGTTCAACAGCGAAAACAGTGCGCCACGAGTGAAGAAGGCACCAAAAAGTCCTGAGCGCTGTCGCACTCCGGCCTCTAATTCAGGTCTTAGGGAATGATTAGAACTCGTAACCTGCTTCACCGTGGTCGGTGAGGTCGAGGCCGATTTCTTCATTTTCCACGGTCGGACGCAGACCGACCAGCACCTTGACGATGATGGTGATCACCACGGTGGCCACAACGGCCATCACGATGGTCAGGCCCATGGCCTTGAGCTGTTCGATCCACAGGCCGCCATCGGTGACCAGCTTGGCCAAGCCGTTGGTGACGGCTGCAGCACCCGTGAGGTTGCTGTTCACAGTGGGGGTGGCCAGGAAGCCGGTGAGCAGAGCGCCCATCGTACCACCGACAGCGTGCACGCCGAAGGTATCGAGAGCGTCGTCATAACCACCGATCTTCTTCACCACGGTGCAGAAGAGGTAAGGCACCACACCAGCGGCCACGCCAATGATCAGAGCGCCTTTGACGTCGATGAAACCGCAAGCTGGGGTGACAACCACGAGGCCGGCGACGGCGCCCGAGCAGAAACCGAGGATGGAAGGCTTGCCGCCCTTGATCCACTCAAGCAGAGGCCAGACGAAGCAGGCAACCGCGGTGGCGATCGTGGTGGTCATGAAAGCGTTGGAGGAGACGCCGTCAGCAGCAACGGCGGAACCAGCGTTAAAGCCATACCAGCCGACCCAGAGCATGCCAGTGCCGATGGCGCACATCACCATGCTATGTGGAGCCATTGGCACCTTGCCAAAACCATTGCGCTTGCCCAGCATCAAGCAGAGCACCAGGGCGCTCCAGCCGGAGCTCATGTGCACCACGGTACCACCGGCGAAGTCGATCGACTTGATAACGGCGGAACCGTTCCAAACGCCATTCATGAAGCCATTGGCGCCCCAGACCATGTGGGCCAGAGGGAAGTACACGGCGAACATCCACAGGGTGATGAACAGCATGATGGCGGAAAACTTCATGCGCTCAGCGATGGCACCCACGATAAGAGCGGGGGTAATGATGGCGAACATGAGCTGGTACATGGAGAACACGTTCTGGGAGACCCAGGCGGAGTAGTTGGTGTTCGGAGCGGAGTCGACGCCCTTGAGGAAGGCGTACTTCAGGTTGCCGATGAAGGCGCCACCGCCGTCCGTACCATCCGAGAAGACGAGGCTATAACCGCAGACGACCCAAAGGATGGTCACCAGGCCGGCGCAGCCGAAGCACTGGGCCACCACGGAGAGAACGTTCTTCTTGCGAACCAGACCACCGTAGAACAGGGCCAAGCCAGGAAGGGTCATGAAAAGCACGAGCGCAGCGCAGACCATCATCCAGCCATTGTGACCAGGGCCGGGAATGCCACCAATCTTGGACTTGTAAGGATCCTTGGCATCAGCCGCAGGTCCTGGCGCGAGGTTCTGGAAGTACTGTTCGATATCGTTGACACGCTGTTCAATCGTCGCATCAGGTGGCGTGGCAGCCGCTGGGGCGGCAGCAGGCGCTGGAGCGGCGGCGGGTGCCGCAGGGGCTGGTGCCGGGGTCTGCGCAGACAGCGGAGAGCTGCTTGCGAGTCCCAACAAGATGCCTGCCGCGCCGATGGCGAACAGACGGTTAATGCGTGTCTTCGTGGTGGATAGCATGGAGTGTGTAGGTTGAGATTGATGCTCTGCGCTCGCAGAAACACTTCAATTTCTCTAAGCACGGACCGTGCCAAGTTTTTTAGAGGGCCTGCAAAGGCTTATTTATCAAGGGTTCGCGGGGCTTGAAGGCACGACGTTGAAGATTAGAATCGATAGCTGCGGGCTGATTAAAACCTTCTTCCAAGAGCTGGCAAAAGCCTGCTCTTAGCAAGAACCACGAGGCCCTTTGGACTGCCGTGCCGGGGAGGAAGCCGCGCTCCAGAGTAGCTTTCACCGCCCTTAAAATTGCGCGAGGAACCGCACGTCGTTATCAATCAAATGGCGGATATCCGTAATGCTATGCAGGATCATGGCAAGGCGGTCCAATCCCATACCAAAGGCGAAGCCAGTGATCTCTTCCGGATCAAACAAGACATCGCCACGGGAGCCGTTGACAGCAGTAAACACGGCGGGGTCCACCATGCCGCAACCGGCGATTTCGATCCACCGGGCTTCTTTGCCCTTGGCTTCCAGTTTCACGTCGATTTCGAAGCTCGGCTCGGTGAAGGGGAAGAAATGCGGGCGAAAACGCACGGCTGTCTGCGGCCCGAAGATTTCGCGAAAGAACACCTCCAGCGTGCCTTTGAGATCAGCGAGGCTCACGCCCTTGTCTACATACAGGCACTCAAGCTGATTGAACACGCTCAGGTGCGTGGCGTCGATTTCATCGCGACGATAAGCAGCACCCGGGGCGATAATGCGAACCGGCAAGTCCTTCACCGTCTCCATTGTGCGGATCTGCACGGAGGAAGTGTGAGTACGCAGCAGGCGGCCATCGGCGAGATAGAAGGTGTCCTTCTCATTGCGGGCCGGATGGTCGGCAGGGGTGTTGAGCGCATCAAAGCAATGCCACTCGGTTTCAATCTCGGGTCCCTCGGCCAGGGTAAAGCCCATGCGGCGAAGCGTGCGCACCGCCAGATCGCGTACCTGAGTGAGCGGATGCAAGGCACCGACGCCATTGCCAGGGCGGCCTGGAAGCGTGACATCAATGCCAGCCACGGAAGCGGTGTCCTTGGCATGCTGGATCGCGGCCTGCTTGGTTTCAATGGCGCTGGAGATCGCCTCGCGCACTTCATTGAGCTTCGCGCCTGCTTCCTTCTTCTGATCAACTGGCACATCGCGCATGCCAGAACTCAAGGCGGTGACCGACCCCTTCTTACCCAAGTAATTCACACGCACGGTCTCGATGGCGGTTTCATCGGTGGCTGCACCGAGAGCGATCAAAGCTTCAGCGCGGAGAGTGTCGAGTTGTGCAAGCATGGGCAGGTGATGGAGGGGCTGATTATTGAAGCGATTGGCAAAAGGGCAACCAGTTGCAGTGAGGAATCTTCGCCCGCTCCCCTTCCCTCTTTTCCACGGGGCGTGCCCGGAAATAAAGAGGCCCCCGGGCATTGCTACCCGGGGGCCATGCGATCCAGCAACCAACAACGACGTAGGATCGAACACATTGCTACTCGCTTTCGCTTTCAC
>JAQGPI010000635.1 GCA_028293175.1 Verrucomicrobiaceae bacterium
CATCGGCATTGGCTCCTATCAAGGAGTTGGCGGCGGAGATGTTACCTTTCAGTCCAGTGCTGCCATTGGCCCAGGTGATGGCACCCTTGTCACCGCTCCATCCCGGACTTGCGATCACATAATTGCCATTGGTGAGGGCAGTGATGCCTGCAAAACCCACTTCATCACCCATAGCGGTTCCCACAAGCGAATTGCTGGCGGAGGCAGTGCCATTGATGCCTGTCGTGCCATTGGCCCAGGTGGCGGAACCCCGGTCATCATTCCACAAACTGCTGCTGATGACGTAGTTGCCATTGGTCAGCCCGATCACGTCATCAATGCCGCCGCTATCGCCCACGAAAGAATTGGAGGCACTGACCGTACCGGCAACGCCGGCAGTGCCATCGGCCCAGGTAACGGCACCGGAGCCGTTGTTCCAATCGGAACTGAAGACCACGTAATTGCCATTTCCAGCCAGGGCGAGTACGCCGCCCAAGCCGACCGCATCGGTTTCAGCGGAGCCCGTGAGCGAATTGGTGGCTGAAACAATGCCAGTATTGCCTTCGGTGCCGCTGGCCCAGGTGACTGCTCCGGTAAGGTTGTTCCAGCTTGAACTATTGACGACGTAATTGCCGTTGCTGAGAACAGTGACGCCATCGAGACCTACCTGATCGGTGGCGTGAGAGCCGATGAGAGAATTGCTGGCAGAGATGGTACCAGCAATTCCGGTGCCGCCATCACCCCAAGTGACTGCGCCGACGGAGACAGTCGCTCCATTGCTCCAGGTGCTGGTAACGACCACGTAGTTGTCATTGCCAAGGGAAAGAACGCCACCGCTCGCTGGGTCGCCGACTTGATCCGTAACGGTGGAACCGACAAGGGAATTGGAAGCCGAAACCACACCACTGACCCCCGCGGTGGCATCGCCCCAAGTGACGGCGCCCCTGCCGCCATTCCAATGGCTGCTGCTGACCACAAAGTTGCCATTGCTCAGGACGGTGATGGCGCTCGTACCATTGCTTGTTTGGCCATTGTAACCAACTTGGTCCCCTGTATGTGACCCGGTGAGAGTACTGATGAGCGTGCCGCTGGGGCTGTAAAGGAAGACAGCTCCTATCCTTTGGAGGCCGCCAAAATTAAAATCCGGATCGGTAACCACGACGTTGCCATTGGGGAGGACGACCATGCCGGTGCCCAAGCCGAATTCACCACCGTTGGCGGGACCATGAATATCCGTTTGGGATGCTGTGGCAGGCAGGCCGAAAAGCCCGGCGAGCATGAGGTGAACCAGGAGGAGGGTTAGCGCGCGCGAGGGGTGTTTCATAAAACAGGACATACGATGGGGTGGCGAGACTGGATCGAAAAACGCGAAGCAATACTACGGCAGACTGCCGGATTAATTCCAGACCAACACTGCCGAAAAAACAAATTTACCGGCAGGGGGAGCTGCACTGTCCTGTGTTGGGGGCGCACCTTGAGGTGGTGTATAGTAGGCTTGAGAGGGGTGGAACTCAAGGTGTTTTGGTTCCGGGAAACCTAACCTGGATCGTGAGCCGAGGGGGCGGGGCGTCGGCAGTCCTGCTGGTTGAAAAACGGCGGCGCAGTCGCTCGCTTTTGAAGAACTGCCCGCCTTTCAGGCAAGCTACCGAGGCTTCGCTAACCGGCAGAAGTGCCAGCGCTCCTTAGGTGCCGCCGACGTTTCTACGCTTGCCCCTGACCCCTAAATGCGCCATGCTGGCACCGTAAAATGTTTCGCGCCATGTCCAAGACTTTCGCCGCTGTTGCAGTCTCATTCCTCGCTTTTACTCCCGGCTGCATGAAGCCGAAGGAGGCGAAGTATGCTGAGCTGAAATGGACGGATGAAGTGTATTACTTTGGCGCGAAGCCCTTCACTGGAATCGCCAGGGATGCCTTCAAGGATGGCAAGCCGAAGGCGGAGTACCCGATGAAGGATGGCAAATTCCATGGGGTGGTGCACGAGTGGTGGGACAATGGTCAGATGAGCGTGGAGACACACTTTGAAGACGGCAAGCGCCACGGCCTGAACCGCTACTGGACGAAGGAAGGCAAGCTCATGAAGGAGCAAGTTTACGAGCACGGCGAATCAAAGTCGGTCAAGGAATGGCCGGACGGGAGATGACGGTCCTGGATGCAACACACCGAAAAATCGTCGGCTATTGGGTGGTTGGTGACCATCAATCGTATTCTGTGCGGTTAGCGTTTTACCCGCAGGGCGTGTGCGTGAGCGAAGAGGATGTAGGGGAGCGTGGGGTGGTGACGGTTTGGTATGCCTGGACGCTAGAGCGGATGCCGGCAGGCCGGCTGCGAATGACGGTTTGCTCGATGAACGATGATGGGGTGGAACGCCTTTGGGTGGTTCTCAAGATTGGCGATGAGGAAATGACCTTGGGCAGGGACGGCAGTCCGGTGGTGTTCCGCAGGGTGGAACATTGGCGACCGACGGGGCCTGGGGTTCGGCTGAGACAAGAGCCGTGTGGAGGTGTGACGCCGGGGCTCGGGTAGGGCGAAGGACAAACTCCGCCCTTGCTAACGCGCGCCTTTGAGTCCATCGCCACTGCCCCTAAATGTCCTACGAAAAAGAAGTCAGCCGCCGTCGCACCTTTGCCATCATCTCTCATCCGGATGCGGGCAAGACGACTCTAACCGAAAAACTCCTGCTGTACGGCGGTGCCGTGGCCTTGGCGGGTTCGGTAACAGCGCGCAAGAACCAGCGCGCGACCACTTCGGACTGGATGGAGCTTGAAAAGCAGCGCGGGATTTCCGTGAGCTCGACGGTGCTCCAATTTGAATACAAGGGCAGCGTGGTGAACCTGCTGGATACTCCAGGCCATAAGGACTTCAGCGAAGACACGTATCGCGTGCTCACGGCCGTGGATGCGGCCATCATGGTGATCGACGCGGGGAAGGGGATCGAAACCCAGACACGCAAATTGTTCGAGGTCTGCCGGCGTCGGGGCGTGCCAATCTTCACTTTCATGAACAAGCTGGACCGCCCGGCCCGTGAGCCTTTAACGCTCATGGACGAACTGGAAACGGTGCTCGGCATCGGTGCCTGTGCGATGAACTGGCCACTGGGCCTGGGGCAGCAATTCCGTGGGGTGTATGACCGCTTAAAAAAGGACGTGCATCTGTTTGAACGCACGGTGCATGGGGCCTATC
>JAQGPI010000545.1 GCA_028293175.1 Verrucomicrobiaceae bacterium
ACCCCTGCTCAGTCCAGCCTCGCTCGCTGGCGGGATCAAAGGCCAGTCAAACCGAGCTTTCGATGGCTTCGCCCTCTCTCGGGAGTGGCCTTGCCGTCGCCCCCTCAACCACTAGCACAGAAGAGCCCGCCATGAACCGCAACCGCCAAGAAACCGCACATCGCTGGGTATTCCTCGCCATCTTCGGGGACTTTTTGATGGCCCTCCTGGGCTCGATGTCGGCCTTCTGGTTACGCTTCAACACTCTTCAGAGCATCGGTCACTTCACCGATCTGGAAGCTCGTCAGTACCTCGCCCACCAGATTCTAGGCAGTACCTCCCTCATCGCCGTTCTGGCCTGGTATGGCATCTACCGCAGCAACATGTTGTTGCAGTCCAGCAAAGTCACCCGCCGCATCACGAAGGCCACCATCCTTTGGACCGGTGGATTCCTGCTCCTGGCCCTGACCTTTGAGACTTCTCCTCCTATCTCACGCATTTACATGGCGCTAAATGGTATCATTACCCTCGCTCTCCTCCTGGCTTGGCGCCGGTATTTTGATGCCCGCCTCCGGCATCCCACCCGCCTCGCCGTCCTGCAGCAGCGCACCGTTCTCGTCGGCTGGAGCGAAGACACGAAGGATCTGGCGGCCCAATTCAATGGCAATGCGGAGCATGCGCTCAAAATTGTCGGCTGGGTGGAAACCTCGGATGAAGCAAGCCCCGTGCGCCGACCTATCCCTGGGGTTCCTTGCCTCGGCCATGTGGATGATTTGGCCCACATCGTTTCCGCCAATCCATCAGACATGGTTATTCTCACCGATCTCAGCGGCCCACGGGCGCGAGCAGTGGAAATCGCCAACCTTTGTGAACGCGAGATGGTGCAGTTCAAGATCATCCCGTCCTGCTTCCGCGTGTTTATCTCCGGCCTTCAGCTCGAGAC
The DNA here is from genome assembly GCA_028293175.1 of Verrucomicrobiaceae bacterium. GTDB lineage: Bacteria > Verrucomicrobiota > Verrucomicrobiia > Verrucomicrobiales > Verrucomicrobiaceae > CAINXC01. The sequence continues at coordinate 923 of JAQGPI010000545.1, forward strand.
CGTGGGCGGCACGCCGATCCTAGGAGTAAGCCAGCTACCTCTGGACAGCAGCTTCAACGTCCTTATGAAGCGCGGTCTGGACATCCTCGGCTCCATCTTCGGTCTTCTTGTTTCCGCTCCGCTAATTGCCTTGTTCGGCGCACTGGTATGGCTCGAATCCCGTGGCCCGATCTTCTACCGCCAGCGCCGCACCGGTGCGAACGGCAAGACCTTTGAAATCATCAAGATCCGCTCAATGAAGCTGAATGCTGAAACCAATGGCGCCCAGTGGTGCGTGGCGGACGATCCACGCCGCCTGAGGGTAGGAGCCTTCATGCGCAAGTGGAACATTGATGAGCTGCCACAGTTCTGGAACGTGCTGAAGGGCGAAATGAGTCTCGTCGGCCCCCGCCCTGAACGCCCGGAGCTGATCGCCAATTTCAAGCACCAGATTCCCCACTACAACGCCCGGCACCACGCAAAGCCAGGCATGACCGGCTGGGCCGCCATCAAGGGTCTGCGCGGTGATACCGACCTCACCGAGCGCATCGTGGCTGACCTTTGGTATCTAGAACATTGGAGCCTGCTGCTCGATGTGCAGATCATGCTAATGACCTTCTCCCGCCGCGAAAATGCCTACTAATACGATGCGTATGTCATCCATGACCGCCCCCTCCCCGTTCAAGGGCCTGCTTTCCCGCCTCCCCGGCCTGCTAACAGGTCCTGGATTTATCGCCATTGGCGCTTATATCCTGGTCAAGATGGCACCGCCCCCTGGTGCTGTTACTTACAAGATCGCGTTTGCTGTTGCGGGCTTCGGCTTGCTCTGGTCCGCGCTCTCCCTTCTCCTACCCGTCGGTCGATGGTGGAACCTCCTGCGCTGGTGCTCGATGAACCTGCTCGTGCTGAGTTCATTGGTGGCCGTGATCGAAGTGACCGGACGGCTGGCGAAGATCAACTTCGCGGCTCTGGGCAAAAAGAATGCTGCAGATCCGCGCCAGGCCTACCCCATCTGGGCGCGCGAGCCTGACCAAGCTTTGCCGGAGGTGTTCTTCCAGCACAGGGGACCCGCGCACTGGACCGGCCAGCCCATCCGAGCCCTGGAACTGCTGCGGATGGGAACGGACAATGCTTATGTCAATGAGCCGCAGATCACCGTGGAATATGATGCGGACGGCTTTCGCAATCCGCCAGGGCTGAAGGATTGGAACGCCGTTGTCGTCGGCGATTCCTACACTGAACTCGGCTATCTGCCGTTCGATCAGATCGCCAGTTCAGTAGCGGCCAGAGATACCGGCCTGCAAATCAAGAACCTGGGCGTGTGCAGCACTGGACTCCTTACTTATGCCCGTTATCTGCGGCACTTTGGTGCTGCCCCTTCATGCAAGCGGGTGGTTTATGTGATGTTTGAAGGCAATGACGTTCAGGACACCACCGGTGAGTATGAGGCGCTGCAACGCTTCGAGCTCACCGGCGAGCGCGCCTACAAGGACTTAGGCCCACAGACTTCCTTTGTGAAGGCCGTGGCGGACATCATTCACAGTCAGGCCAAGCCCACGCGGCCGCAAAGCTTTCAGAATGCGTGGTTCAAAGCTGGAGATCAGGAGTTGCCAGTCACTGTCAGCAACGAGCTTCCCGTGAATCCCCAGGATATGACAACCGAGCAGGTCGCCGCCATGAAGGCTGGGATCACCGCCATGGCGGCTGAAGCCCGTGCGCTCCATCTGGAGGCATCCCTGGTTTACGTGCCGTTCAACAACCGGGTGTACCACGGTATGCTACGCTTCGATAACAAGCTGCCCCAGGACGTGCGCGACTGGCAGCCACACGGGCTTGCGGGTTGGATCGCGGACCTTTGCAAGCAGGAAAACATCGCCTTCCTCGACGCCTATCCGCCCTTGCGCGCCGCCGCCGAGCAGGGACACTATGTGCACAACCGCATCCTCGATTGCCATGTGAACGCTGAAGGCGCGCGCATCATTGGGAAAGTGATTGCCAGTGCCTTGAAAAAGCAGCCCTGATTCTCCTTCCACCTTCCCTCCATATGAACCGCTACCTGGCCATCTCAGCAGCCAGGGGTGGCCGTTCAAATTTCTTCTGCCTCAGCTGCCGATGCGGACGGGGTTGTCCTCCTTTTCTCTCAATGGCGCGACCGAAACCCTGACCCGCACTGCCTGCGTCTTCTATGAGTCCTGGGATCAGCACCTGCAAAAATGGGGCATCACTGCTGACGACATCGTGCGAAAGCTCGAGCTCGCCGGCTTCCAGGTATTTAGCGGAATCAAGGAGCGCAGCCTCCAGCGCGCACTCTTCAATCACCTCTCCGTTGACTGCGAAGACCTCGTAGCCGTCAGGACGCTCGACGTGCTTTTGGAGCGCGCGGTGTGTGCTCTGCTGTAGGAGTATTAGTCCGCTTTCACCATGTTGAACAGCACGTGCTGATTCCAGTTTAGTAGCACGCCGTTCTGATGGCTCCATTGCTCGGCGCGGTCGGCTAGGCGAATGAGGAAATTATCGGGACGATTCCTCATCACCACGGAGGTAAACATCGCGACAGGTGCCTCCAGAAAACCGCAGTAGCCCAGCTCGCTGCGCCATTGGCGATGGCTCAAAATGCGGCGGATCGCAGCGCCGGAGAAAGGCAGTTCATCCTCGGTTCGCGCCTGCGGCGTGAGCAAGCGAAAAAGCTTCAATAAAGGATGATCCAGCAGAGGCTCCCATAGCAGCACGCGACCGCCGGGCTTGAGCACCCTGTGGATCTCATTCATAGCGGTGTCGGCATCCAAATGATGCAGGATGCTCCAGCCAGCTACGATATCGAAGCTGTTGTCCGGAAAGGTCATCTTGTGTGCGTCCATCACCTGGAAGTCGAAACGCTCTTCGGCAAAACCTTCGCGCCTCGCGCTTGCCTCACCGTCCGCCACGTACACAGGGGAGATGTCGATGGCGCAGACTTTTGCCGCGCCCTTGCGAAGGTACTCCCGGGTCATGTCGCCGCGCCCGCAACCGTAATCGAGGATTTGCAGACCCTCTACATTGCTCATCAACGACTTGTAAACGCCCTCCAACCGACGACGCGATGGATACTGGTCCACATGCGAAAAGCGGTTCTTGATCTTGTTATGCTCCGCCATCACATCCTTTTCGGTATGGGCGTGGCGTTCCCTCTCCACACGGGCGGCGATGTCTTGGACGGTTTGCATAGATAAAGAAAGAGCGGCGGGCAAAGTGCCCACAAAAAGGCTTACGTAATAATTTTCATAAAGTAAGTGCCCTTTTGTAAATTGGCAACTCAACCTTGGGCACGATGTCGCCAACGGTCCGCCATCCATACTGCCACCCCTACCGGCGAGGTGAGCAGCAACAGCAATCGAGCCCCCAAAGGTTGCTTCGCCCATAGGGGCTCCAGCCGTGATCGTGGCAAGGTGCAATGCAAGGTGATCCGCACCAGATTGGCCGCCTTACGCGCCAGGGCAAACGAGTCATGCCAGAACCAGCGGATGCCCACACTCAATTCATTCGCTTCGCATAAGACTGCGCCATTGGCGTCTTTTGCCGGGTCACGAGTCTGGCCAGTGATGAGCGAATCATCTTGATCGCGGTAGTACACCCGCAGCATTTCGTTCACGAAGCGCGTGCGGTAGTTCTGATCCACCTGACTCCACACATAGCCCTCTGGCACCAAGCCGGGCAGGTCCTCGGGAAACGGCAGTGTCTTCATTACTGAAGTGCGCTGGAATCCCCACTTCTCACCACGCACCTTCCATCGATGCAGGATCTCGGTACCCGTGCTGTCAATCCAGTCACCGCCAGGAAAGGCGTCACCGATCCGGTGGCCATCCTGATCCATACACAGTGCGGTGACCGCCGCAAAGCCCTCGCGTTCCGCCACTGGGATGTTGTTCCAATGCCTCCAAAGCCTTTCCAGCGCCTCCGGCACACAGGTATCATCTGAATCCAGCGCAATGATCAGTTCGCCCTGAGCTTCCTTCACTGCGCGGTTGAAAGCGACCTTCTTGTGTTGGTTCGTCTGCCAGATGTAGCGCACGGGAAAGGGCGCTTGCTTCGCCCAGCCTTCGACCAGCTCCCGAGTGTTATCGGTAGAGCCGTCATCGATCACCAGCCATTCAAACTCACCAAATGTCTGTGCCCTCACGCTTTCCCAAGCACGGTGCAGCGTCCGCGCCCTGTTGTAAGTGGGAGTGAAAACCGTGAACTTCGGCGTGGTGGCAGCTTCAGGCATGAGCAGGTTCCATCGGTTGACCAACCTCTGAAGAACAAAATATCATCATATCCTAGCCATAACACAAGCTTGGCACTATCTTTTCTATAAATTTAGGATGCCTGTTTTCGACGACTCACCCACCGTTCTGACCCTGACCCCTGCCGAAAGGCAGGAGTTAGAGGCTGCGGTGAAGTCGCGACATAGCCGCCTCGCCACCGTGTTGCGCGCGCGCATCATTCTTTACCGCGCCGACGGCAGTACCCCGGAAGCCACCGCTAAAACTCTTGGCATCAGCCTTCAGAAAGCGAGGCAGTGGGAGCATCGCTTTCTGCATCATGGCATGACCGGGCTCAGTGAAGCTAGGGACCGAGGGAAGCCAGAACGCGCTACCGTTTTCCAGCCCAAAACGGAATACGGCTACGGAGTCGCGAAGCGAAAACGGAAAACGGAAAACGCCCCCTCTTCCTGGTACCGGCTGCGCAACAAATTCGCCGCCAGTTCCGTGCTGCGCGCCATGCTCCACGGATTCATTACCGTGGCCGGGCTCACGCTCCTGGCAAAGGCCGTTTCCTTCTTTAAGGACGCCGATGTGGTGAGGCGATTTGGCGTCTCCGATGACCTTGATGCCTATGCTTTCGCCTTTGGCGTCCACACTTTTACCATCGGCATGCTCGGAGGCGGCATTCCCAATTCATTTCTTCCCGCTTACGCCGTACTTCAGCATGAGCAGGGGCAAGTGCGCGCCGAACGGCTCGCCATCCAGACCTTCTTCAGTCATGCCATCAGCCTCATTATAGTGGGAGCGGTGATCTACGTTCTCGGTCCCCAGATCATTGGAGTGCTGGGTAAAGGTTTCCCGCCCCCCAAGCAGGAGCTCTCGCTGCATTTACTGCGTGCCTTACTGCCCTTCATGTTCTGCTACGGACTCAGCATGCACCTCGCCATGTGGCTACGAGCCAACAAGCTCTTCATGCTTGCGGCCGCTACCCCCGTAGTCACCCCCGCCGCCATCCTCATCGCCCTAGTCGCGCACGGCGGCCAGGGCTCCATCACCACCCTGGTGGAAGGCACCAACGTGGGTGGCATCTTGCAACTGCTGGTGCTTGGCATCGCCCTCGCCAAACGCTTCCCGCAGGAAAAGGGGTGGCTCACGAGCTGCTACCGCACCTATGAACCCAGCAACCGCGGCGTCATTGCCAGCGCCTTCCCGTTCGTCATCTCTGGGCTCGTTCTCGGCGGCGCGCCCATCATTGATCAAGCCATGGCCACGCAACTCGAATCCGGCAGCGTGACCGTCCTCAGTTATTCCGACAAGATCTGTGGCATCATCCTCGCCCTCACCGCAAGCGCAGCAGCGGAGGCGCTCTTTCCCTTCTTTGCCGATGTGGTTGCTCGGCGCAACTGGTTGGCCTTGAAGCGCCAGCTCCTGCACACGATTGGTCTCGTCCTTGCCATCGCCCTGCCTCTCGTGGCTCTGCTGTTCTGGCAGGCTCCACTGGTGGTAAAACTCCTGTTCGAACGCGGCAGCTTCACCTCTGAGGACACCGAACGCGTGGCGGCGGTGCTGCGCTGTGCGGCTCTGCAAATACCCTTTTATATCGCCAGCCTGCTGATGTCCAAGGTGGTCATCGCTTTGCAGGCCAACTGGTTCACGCTCACTACTGCCATTTTTTCCTTGGCGGGCAATTTCTTCTTCAACATCGTGCTCATGCGCTGGTACGGCGTGGCAGGCATCGCTCTCTCCACCGCCGTTGTATATGCGCTCTCCACATTGATTCTGTATGTCTATCTAATGCGGACTGTGAAAAGGCTCACCCATCAGGATGCGGGAAGGAGGTTGGTTGCATGAACGCGGCACCTGTGACGAAACCCAGGGCTTCCTTCGCCGCTTGGCTGCTCCCCGTGACCGCCATCGTCCTGCTCGCCGGGCACATGTCCGGTGCCATGGCCTGCCTCAGCGAGCATGATGTCACCAGCATCAAGCCGCGAGATTTCACCATCGGCTTTTCCCTGCTCAGCTTGCTGCTGGTCTTCTTCAACCGGCCCGCCTTCAGCCCCCTCGCCCTGGCGCTGCTGATCATCCCCTTCCTGCGTTTCGCCGATGCAGCGGCCCTCAAGCGGTATATCAACGTGCTCGACGGCGATCCCAACATCGCCGTGATGACTCTCGGCAGCATCCTACTCGTCACGACAGTGTCCTTACTTGTCCTATGCACGGAAAACGGTGTTCAAATCGCTCGTCGCGCCGCCATCGCCATCATCCTGCTTGGCTCGGCGTCCATCGCCTATGAAGCCGCAGGCTTAGCCGAGTACTCACAGATTTCCGGCCGCCCTGCGGGCTTCCTCACCCAGCCCAACGAGGCTATCATCATGGTCTGCCTGATGCTCGGTATCGTACTCACCCTGAGCGAGGCCTTCTGGCTCAACTTTGCGGTCATTGCCATTGCGGCCGTCGGCGTGGGTCTCACGCTCAGCCGGAGTGGCATGCTGGTGTTTGTGCTGATGGTGTTCTGTTATCTGGCCGCGAACCTGCGAAAGCATTTCGGCAAAATCGTTATCATCACGGCCGTCTCCATCCCCGCCGTGCTGGCAGGCTTCGCCATCCTTTTACAAATGGCCAGCAGCCGGAACATGGGAACCGATAAGAACGCCACTGACCGCGTTGCCGCTATCACCGGCATCTTTGGCGGCAACACCGACAAGATGGAATCCCAGGAGCGCATGAAGGACCTGCGCGACGGTTGGGAAGCGGTCACCGACTCGCCCGTTTTCGGCCACGGCACCGGCTGCGCCTCCTCCCAATGGCAGCCGCACAATCAATGGGTCGCCATCTGGCTCGACATCGGTGTGGGCGGCGTGATGCTCTATGCGCTCAGCCTCCTCACCCTCACCATCCTGTGCCTCAAGGCGGGCGGCAAAGGTTTCTTCGCACTGCTGCCCCTGTGGTGCTTCTCGGTGTTCAGCCAGAATCTCGTAGAAACCGCTGGCTACTGGTTCTGCGCCGGTGTCGTGGCAGTGGTCACAACCAAGGGCAGGTTCCGCTTTGCCATCCAACGCGCACCCGCTTCGACCGCACCCACCCATCAAGTGTCAGTCCCTCATTGGCAGCCATGAAACTTGCTCTCCTCATTCGCGATCTCGGCTACGCTGGCGCCCAGCGTCAGCTCGTCGCGATTGCGAAGGGTGTCGATCCTCGTCAAATCCAGGCCACTGTGTTCTGCTTCTACGGCGGGCCGCTCAAGGAAGAACTCGAAGCCTCGGGCATCCGCGTCGTCTGCCTGGAAAAGCGCCATCGTTGGGACATGCTCGGCTTCCTCTGGCGCGTCATCGCCGCGCTCCGGCAGGCACGGCCTGATGTCCTCTACAGCTTTCTCGCCGAGTCCAATCTGCTGGCTGCGTTGATCGTTAGATTCTTCCTGCCTAACACCCGTCTTGTGTGGGGACTGCGCGACAGCGAAACTGATGCCGCGCTCTACGGCTGGCTTGGAAGGCTGGTCTTTGCGCTGGGTCGCTTCCTCTCGCGCTGGCCCCATCTCATCATCGCCAATTCCCACAGCGGCGCGCGCTACTACGCCACTCAAGGGTATCCGTCGGAGAAAATAACGGTTGTCCCCAACGGCATCGACATCGCACGATTTAAACCTAACAGCGAGGCGCGTGCAACCATCCGCGCTGAATTGGGCATCCGCGATGACGAAGTGCTTTTTGGCATCGTCGGCAGGCTCAGCCCGATGAAGGACTACGCCACCTTTCTTCGCGCCGCCGCCACTCTCGACAAGCGCTGCCGCTTCCTTTGTATCGGTGCCGGTTCCAGCGAGTATGCTCAGGAAATGCAGGCGCTCGCCAACGAGCTCGGCCTCGCCGGGGGACGCCTGATCTGGAGCGCCCCGCGCAGCGACATGCCGCAAGTCTTCAACGCCCTTGATGCGCTTGTTTCGTCCTCTGCTTTTGGCGAGGGCTTCTCCAATGTCGCCGGCGAAGCGATGGCGTGCGGCACGCCATGCATTGTCACCGATGTAGGCGATTCCGCGTGGCTTGTGGGCGATGCTGGATTCAGCGTTCCGCCCCGCCAGCCCGAGGCCTTGGCGGCCGCTATGCGGCAATTTCTCACGCTCGATCCCGCTGCGCTCAAGTCCAAGGCCCGCCAGCGCATCGAAGAGAACTTCACCGTCCCAACGATGGTGCAGCGCACCACCGAGCTGCTTGGATCCAAAGCTGCTCAGGATAAGGCCCCCATCAAGCTACTCTTCGTCATCACCGCTCTCGGCACCGGCGGTGCAGAGATGATGCTCACGCAGCTCATTACCCATCTCGATCCGCAGCGTTTCTCACCTCACGTTATCTCACTCACGGAGGGTGGCAAATACGCCGCCATCCTCAACACGGCAGGCATCCCCGTTCATCATCTTAGCATGGCGGCAGGCAAGCCTTCCCTGCGCTCATTGATGCGCCTACGTTTGCTGACACGAGACATCAGCCCCGCCCTCATCATCGGCTGGATGTACCACGGCAACCTTGCCGCCACCCTGGCTTCATGGATAGGCAGCCACGTCCCCGTGCTGTGGAATGTCCGTCAGTCTCTGTATTCACTAGCACTGGAGAAACGCAGCTCCGCCATGGTCATCAAGCTGCTCGCCCGCCTGCGCTTCAATCCAGCGCAGATCCTTTACAACTCTCAAATCAGTGCGCGTCAGCACGAAGGCATCGGTTACGATTCCCGCAAAACCATGATCGTGCCCAATGGCTTCAATACCGACGCCTTCAAACCTGATCCTGCTGCACGCCAAAGTGTTCGCGAAGAACTTAACCTGCCCGCCGACTCCTTGCTCATCGGTCGCTTCGGCCGCTACTCCGCGATGAAGGATTACCCCACCTTCATCGCCGCCATGCAGAAGCTTCAGCAAACCCATCCCCAAGCACGCGCCATCATCGCGGGCACAGGCACGGAAGGACTGAAAGCCGATGCCTCATTCCCTTCCAACATCATCGTCCTAGGCGAGCGCAATGATCTCCCACGCCTCACATCCGCTATCGACATCGCCTGCTCATCCTCCGCCTTTGGCGAAGGCTTCCCCAATGTGGTCGCCGAAGCCATGAGCAGCTCCATCCCCTGCGTAGCCACAGATGTCGGCGACAGTGCTTGGCTTCTCGGAAACGCTGGCCGCGTCGTCGCACCCAACGACGCCGAAGCCCTCGCGCAGGCACTTTCCGAACTGCTCACTGGCTCTCCCCAAGCCCGTCAATCCCTTGGCCAGCAAGGCCGCCAGCGCATCCTCACTGATTTCTCCCTCCCTGCCGTAGTGAGCCAGTTCGAATCCTTGTTCGCCGCTTCTTCCATTCGTCATTCCTCATTCTGATTTCGTCATTTCCTATTATGTGTGGCCTCGCCGGATTCTTTGGACCTCCCTCGCGCAACGACTGCGAATTGCAGGCAATTGCCCAGGGCATGAACGACACCATCTACCTCCGAGGTCCAGACAGCCACGGGGTGTGGTCTGATCAGGCCAATGGAATTGCGTTCGGTCATCGCCGCCTCTCGATCCTAGACCTCTCGCCTGAAGGACACCAGCCTATGGTGTCTCACAATGGGCGATTCGTCATCGTCTTCAACGGTGAAGTTTATAACTTCAAGGATCTGCGCAAGGAACTCGTCGCCGCCGGCCATGCGTTCCGCGGCCACAGCGACACGGAGATCATGCTCGCCGCCTTCTGCCAATGGGGTGTGCTGGAGGCCACGAAGCGCTTCAACGGCATGTTCGCCTTCGCCGTGTGGGACCGCGATGAAAAGCTCCTGCACTTGAGCCGTGACCGGCTCGGCGAGAAACCTTTGTACTATGGCTGGCAGCCCGATGGCACACTGCTGTTCGGCTCCGAACTCAAGACCTTCAAGGCCTATCCTGGCTTCAGCAACGCCATCAACCGCGATGCCATCGCCGGCCTGCTGCGCCTCAATTACATCGCCGATCCCCATTCCATTTATGAGGGAGTGTACAAGCTGCCACCGGCCGGTTTGCTCATCTGGGATGGCAGCGACAAGCGCCCCGAGCCACAGCTTTACTGGAGTCTCAAGGACGTCGCCGAAAGTGCCATCAACAATCCCTTTACCGGCAGCGAGCCCGAAGCCATCAATGAGCTGGAGGCATTACTCAAGGATGCCGTGGGTATCCGTATGATTTCTGATGTGCCGCTAGGAGCCTTCCTCTCCGGCGGCATTGATTCCAGCACCATCGTGGCCCTGATGCAGGCGCAAAGCACAAAGCCGGTGCGCACCTTTACCATCGGTTTCCATGAAAAGAACTTCAACGAAGCTGTCTTTGCCAAGGACGTCGCCAAGCATCTCGGTACCGATCACACCGAACTCTACGTCACGCCCAAGGACGCGCTGGATGTGATCCCCAAGCTGCCCGCGCTTTATGACGAGCCGTTCAGCGATTACTCGCAGCTTCCCACCTATCTCGTCTGCAAGCTCGCGCGCCAGCACGTCACGGTCGCCCTCAGCGGTGATGCAGGCGATGAATTGTTCAGCGGCTACGAGCGCTACTTCGTGGGCCGCAGCCTGTGGAACAAGATAAGCTCCCTGCCTCCTATCGGGCGCAAAGCGGCCGCCGGTGCACTCACGATGATGAGCGCCCGCACCATCAATACACTCCTCGCTCCCTTCAAAGGCCTGCTACCCGAGAAGTACCAGCACGTGAGCGTGGGCGACAAGCTGCACAAGCTCGCCGAAGTCCTACAGGTATCCAACCCTGTGACAATGTATCAGAACCTGGTGAGTCACTGGAAGCATCCGGAGGAAGTCGTCATCAATGGCCGCGAGCCGCGCACCGCCCTCACGGACAGCAGCAACTGGCCGCAGGTGCCGGACTTCACCCACCGCATGATGCATCTGGACATGGAGACCTACCTGCCCGGCGACATCCTTACCAAGGTGGACCGCGCCAGCATGGGCGTGAGCCTGGAGGGCCGCATCCCGCTTCTCGATCCTCGCGTGATCGAGTTCGCCTGGCGCATCCCGCTTTCTATGAAAGTAAAGGGCAACCAGGGGAAATGGCTGCTGCGCCAGGTCCTCTACAAACATGTGCCCAAGCATCTCATCGAGCGCCCCAAAATGGGTTTTAGCGTGCCGCTCGGCGATTGGCTGCGCGGCGAACTGCGGGACTGGGCCGAAGCCCTTCTTGATGAATCACGCCTCAAGCGCGAAGGCTATTTTCATCCCGCTCCCATCCGCCACAAATGGAACGAACATCTTTCTGGCTCGCGCAACTGGCAGTATTACCTTTGGGACGTGCTGATGTTCCAGGCCTGGCTAGAAGCGCAGAAGTAACTGGCGCTTGCTACAGGCCGTGAAGGCCTTGCCAAGAAATGGTGAGAGACGCGCAACCGCAGGTCCTATGGGAGTTACAATGTCCGCATGGAACATCAGTGCGACATAGAAACCGCCCGTGCTCTCCAGGGAGTGAGGATCCCTTGTGACGATTCAAGCCAAAGCAGTCGTGGCCGCTACCAGCAAGATCTTGAGAGGGCCACTAAGAGCTCGATGAAAAAAGGCACCAACCCTTAGGGCTCTTCGATGATTTGCTGAATCTTCTCTGCTTCATTGAAACCCCAGAGGAGAGGCTGCACAAAAATAGGTTGGCTATTTTCAGACCAAGAATGCCTGAACCGGGAAGAAGCCGCCAAGAAGGAGCTACGCCGCTCGGGGTCACCGGCACTCTGACCACACGTATTGCGGTTGCGGTTGCCAAGGTCGTTTCGTAGTGAGGCTTCACTCGATCTTGATGCCCATCGCCTTGAACTTCGCCACCATCTCCGACTTCAACTGATCGTCCGTGCGATCCGCCACCAAAATCTTCATCAGTTCATCTGCCCATTCTTGGTATGAGCCCGTGCCTGTGGGCCGGGGACGCGGCGTTTTGCCGTTCGATTCCCGGAAGGCGCGCCAG
>JAQGPI010000550.1 GCA_028293175.1 Verrucomicrobiaceae bacterium
CAGCCGGGAATGGCGAGCTGACCGCGCACCACAGGATTGGCGGGATCATCCAGATCAATGACGAACAGGGGATCACATGGAAGGTGCTGCACGTAAGTGTAGGAACCGCTGAATGTCAGGGGCTCGGTCTGCTTGACTCCGTAGGTGACGACGTAGAGCCGCTTGCCGCCGAAGCGCACGGCGTACAGTTGTTCGCCCGCGGCATCGTCTAGATGCACTCTGGCCTGCGCTGCGGTGCTATCACCAGCAAGGGCAAAGGATTCCACCCAGGTGTGGGAAGGGTGGATGGTATAGCTGTAGCTGACGCTGGTCTGGTTGCCAGTCGTGGTGGTTGTCTGCTGCCCATAGACCCATTTTCTGCGCACCTCCGAAACGGTGACGATGGAGCCGCCTACGATGCTCATTTTGAACTGGTCATGCATGTAGCCGGTGAGTGTCACGGTCTTCACCAGCCTCGGACGGCCATTGTCAGAGACATTGATGGCATGGACGATGCAGCGGTTGTAGTCGGTGGGATCGGAGGCCGAAATGAGCAGATGATCGCCTGCATCCTGGAGCACCGGCTGATTGCCCACACCGGAGGCGTAGCCAAGATCCACAGGGGCGGTGGGATCGGTCAAATCGTAGCCCTGCAGCCGCAGGTTCACCTGCCTGCCATTCTCATACCACCAGCCGGAAAACAGCACGTAGAGTCGTTTGCCGATCAGGCGTGTCTCGCCCATGTAGCCGCCGAAGGGCAGGGTTTTGACCAGCCTGGGCTGGCCATTGTCGGCAATCGCCACGATGTGAATCTGGGTCTGCCAGGCATTGTCTGCCTGACGTGTGAACATGGCAAGGTAACGGCCTTCGCTGTCGAGCAATTGAAGCTGGTCGCCGACCGCAGGCACTCTGAGGGTTCCGAGTTTGCGGGGCTTGGCAGGGTCGTGAATGTCGATGACCTGGAGGCCGCGGAACTGATTGAAGTAAAACAGGCGGTCGCCCGCGAACTTCCAGATGTCGGACTCGACAGCCACCGGTGCAGCGAGGCTCCCACCAACCGAGGTTGCCAAATTGACAGCGGTGGACGATGCCGTAACCGATGCTGCGCTCAGTGTGGTGATGCCGCTGGTTGCGGCGGTGGCTGTGACCATGTTGTTGCTAGTCCCCGTTCCGGCCAGGGTAAAGACGCCGGTATTAACGGCCGTCACTGCTGTGAGTGTGAAACTGGGGGCCGCGATGCCGGTAATGATGGAACCCAAGCTGATGCTGCCGGTGTCAAAAATGGGGAGCGTGGAGGTGATGGGACCGAGGATGGGACCGAGCTTCGGAATGGACGGCACTTTGTGAAAAGGGGGCGGTCCTTCAAAGGCTGGGAGGCCAGTCAAGAGCTGCCTGTTGCCCTGCCAAGCGGCTCTGGTTTGAAGGATTTTCCCTGGCACGACGGGAACAGCGCTTGCGACAGGCGGGGTAAAATTGGTGAAGGGCTCGTGCTCCGGTTCAGGAATGGAAATCTGTGGCTCTGGCTCAGGATTGTGCACCTGAAAGGGAGCCGGAGCCGCCGTCGGAGCGGTGGTGGCGAACTTGTTGGAAGTGAACGCACGGACGACGAAGTCCGTCTTTCTTGGCCGTCCGAGGATCGGGAAGATGACGGTACCGCCGTTGCCGGTGAGATGCTGCACTCGCACTGGCTCCCACAGGCCTGCGTCGGAGATTTCTTCCAAGCTCACTTGATAAACGCCTTTCGGTACCACCACCTTGGCACCCTGCGGTACCCATTGGATGGCAACACAGCCTTCGGGCGGTTCCACGTTTGGCATCGACTCCTCAGGCACCACTATTTTCGCCACGGCTTCGATCGGTGCCGTGGGTGCTGTCACTGTCGCAGACCGGATACTGGGAGTGGCGGGAGCAGATACCGTCGGCCTGTGCTTGGGGGCAACAGGGGGAGCCGAGTGCGCTGCCTCAGGCAGCATCAGGCATGCAAGGCAGAGTGGGGCCCAGGGGCGGCGCAGTATCGGAAAGAAAAGTTTCATGAGGAAAGGAGTGCTGAACATCTCCCTTTGCGGGCAGGCCATGAAACCTGACAAAGAAAATGTGGGTTTGCTTGAAGTCGCGCAATTCGTTACCTTTCCGCCGATCTCGTTTCTGCTTCCGTACAACCTGTTCATGCCGCGACACTCCCATTGCCAAGGTCCACGGACCACGCTTCTGGCGTATGGCAGACCCCTGCTCCTGGCGATGCTGCTCATAGTGCTGCCGGTGCGCCGCGTCCTGGCGGAGGACCGGGCGGACCTCACGCTGGGCTACTACATTGAAGACCACAACCGCGTGGAGGTGTGGAGCCCGGCGCTGCTGCTGGAAACGGACATCAACCCGCATACGGTGATGCGCCTGCAAGGCATCTACGATGTGGTATCTGGTGCGTCGCCAAGCGGTGCGCCGATGACGCGCAAGACCCGTGTCGTGACCAAGGAGATCGTGACGACGCAGACCTCATCGGTGGTCACGGGCTTCAACACCATCTCTGGCGCTACCGGCGTGCCAGCCATTCAGGTGCCGATTTCAGGCACGGTGACGAAGAGCACCAAAACGCTGCAAACCAGCATCGTGCCCTATGGCAAGCCGTACCTGCCAATGCAAGGCTTCGACGATCAGCGCCTGGGCTTGAACCTGGAATTCGAACACTATGCCAAGGACTGGATCTACACCGGTGGCGTGGCCTATGGCAATGAGTCGGACTATGAATCGCTGGCGGGCACGGTGAAGCTCTCGCGCGAGCTCAATCACAAGGACACGGTGATCAGTGCTGGCGCTTCGTTTGGCCATGACTGGGTGCTGAATCCCACCCTCCACGAGTGGGATGGGAAAGATACGCTGGAGAGCATTCTGAGCCTCGCGCAGGTGATTGACGCGAAGACGCTGGTGACCATCGCGGGCACGCTCGGCAGCTCCTGCGGTTATCTTGACGACCAGTACAAGTACGCGAGCGTGGATGATGTGATCGTGCACGAGAAGCGGCCGGATGCGCGCGACAAACGCATCGCGATGGTGATGCTGAATCGTGCCTTCGACTCCCTCAACGGTAGTGTGGAGGCGAGCTATCGCTTCTACAACGACAGCTACGGCATTGCCGCCCATACCCTTGGCCTTGCGTGGTACCAGCGCATCGGCAAGTACCTCGTGCTGGCACCCAGCGTGCGCTATTACGAGCAATCGGCGGCGGATTTCTACGGAGTGAAGTTCGCGGGACAGCGCCCCGTGTTTTCCTCCGACTACCGCTTGTCGAAACTCGACAGCGTGACCTATGGCGTGAAGCTGTTGGTGAAATTGAGCGAAAGCTTCGACTTCACGCTGGCCTATGATCGCTACGCCATGCATGGCCAGGACGGCGAGACTCCGGGCGAAGCTTATCCGAAGGCGAACATCTTCACTGCTGGATTCAAGCTATGGTACTGAGCGAACTCATCAGTACTCTCGCGCCCTTGCTATGGAGCAAGGATGACTGGTGCAATGTGCGCTTCCGCGCCATGGGCACCGATTGCCAACTCATCTACCGCGCGCCCTCGCGGAAGCAGGCGGTGGCCCTTCGCGATGAAGCGGTGGCGTGGGTGGCGGACTTTGAGCGCAAGTACTCCCGCTATCGCGAGGACAGCCTGATCTCGGCCATCAACCACGCCGCTGGCGCAGACTGGACCGACACGGATGCGGAGCTGGAAAGCCTGTTCCTTCTTTGTGACCATTACCACTGGAGCACCGGTGGCGTCTTCGATCCCACGGCACTGCCATTGCAACGCTTGTGGAACTACCAAGCCGAACAACCGCGCGTGCCTGCGGATGCTGAGATCGAGGCCGAGTTGAAGCTCATCGGCTGGCACAAAGTGCAGCGCGAGCCCGGCAGGGTGCGCCTACCGGAAACAGGGATGGCGCTGGATCTCGGCGGCATTGGCAAGGAGTACGCCGTGGACCGCGTGATTGAGCAGTCGCGCCCCTTTGGCATCACCGACATCCTGGTGGATTTCGGTCGGGATGTGCGGGCCTGTGGTCAAGCGCCACAGGGCGGTCCCTGGCGCGTCGGCCTTGAGCATCCCACCGATGTGGGGACCTGCTGGGGCGGGGTACATGTGTCTAACCGCGCGGTCACCACCTCGGGCGATTACCTGCGCGGCTTTGAAGTGGATGGCAGACGTTACAGTCACATCATTGATCCCCGCACGGGGCGTCCCATTGCCAATGGCTGCCACGCAGCTTCGGTGGTTGCGCCCACTTGCACAGAGGCCGGGGTGCTTTCCACTGCTGCGCTCATCCTTGGCAAAGACGAAGGCGTGCGCCTCATCGAGCGCTCCTGCCTTGCTCAGGGCTGCCTCTGGCATGGCGATACCTTGCACGAAACCCAGCGCTTCGCTGCCTGCCTTATCCCATGAAAGCATTGCTCCTCGTCCTCGCTTGTTTAAGCCTCTGCCAATGCACCCAAGTGCTGCCCTGGCAGCGCGGCAAGCTGGCGGATTACACCATGCGCCCGGATCGCGATCAGCTAGGTCTGGCCTTAGGTGAGCATGTGTACTTCTCGCGTGAAGCGGCTTCCGGTGGCCGTGGCATCGGCGGCGGTGGTTGTGGCTGCAATTGACGATATGCACCTTCTCTCCACCTCCCCCTCCTTCTTGCCACGACCACCTGCTTTGCCGGACATGGCTCAGTGGGGTTTCTTCGCAGGGTTCTTGAAGAATACGAGGAACACCATCACCACGGCAACGGCCAGCCAGGCGGGCGTCATCCAGATGGCGTTCCAGTCATGGACCGTGCGGCCATCCGCCGTGATCAGCGTGTGTTTCTCCATGACCATTCCTGCCAGGAAGGTGCCCACCCATGAGCCCACGCCCCAGAGAATGAAAGCGATGAGGCCCTGGGCTGCGCCGCGAATGCGTTCATTGGCCACCTCATCCACATACAACTGGCCTGCGATGAAGAGGAAATCATAGCACACGCCGTGCAGCAAGATCGCCAGGAGGATGAGCATCGTTGCTGATCCGGGGGCTCCGGCGCTGCCTGCCAGCAGGAAGTAGCGCACCGCCCAGCAGAGGATGCCGATGAAGATGGTGGTTTTGTAGTCCAGCTTCTTCAGCATGATCGGCAGCAGGAAGAGAAAGATGACATCGGAGACCTGGGCCAGCGTCATCTTGCCTGCATAGTTCTCCCAGCCGGATTCATCCAGATACGTGCTCAGATTGACGAAGTAGAAATAGAGAGGGATGCAGATGAGGAACATGCACAGGATGAAGATGGCGAAGGCCGGCTTCTTCAGCAGTGCCAGTGCATCCAAGCCAAGCACTTCGCCTATGCTTACGTCTTTGCCTTTTTTCAGGGGTGGAGTGTGAGGTAAACATAGGCTGAACAGGCCAAGGACTACTGAGGCACCACCCGCGAGGTAGTACTGGATGGGAGACTTCTCACCATGCAGCGCGCTCAGTACCAAGCCGCCCGCGATCCAGCCGACGGCGGAGAATATCTTCACGCGAGGAAAGTCTTGCTTCGCATTTGCAAGATGGTGCAGGGACAGGGAATTACCCAGCGCCAGCGTCGGGACAAACAGAGCGCAGTAAAAGATGAGCACCGGGAAGAAAACTTCAAAGGTCTTCAACTGCGGCAGCCAGCACATCACTCCGCCGCCCACGATCCCAAGGAAGGCGAGCAGCTTCTCAGAGGGGAAGTATCGGTCAGCGATCAATCCCACCAAGAAGGGCGAAATCATCGCGCCGAGGGCGAAGGCTCCATAGGCCAGCCCAATCTGTGCGCCGCTAAATTTCAGTACGCCACCCAGGTAGCTGCCAAGAGTCATGTACCAGGCGCTCCACAGGAAATACTGGAGGAACATGAAAATACAGAGGCGAAACTTCAACGTAGTCTGGTTCATGGTGGGAGGAGGAGAGCCTAACAGGTGAGTGAAAACGCATGAAAGATAAAAGATCGACAGGCATCACTTGCGTATCATACGAAGCCACCGGATCGAAGATGTCATGAAAGCCACTGCCTGTTTTGCCGTCCTGCTTGTTCTCCTAGGTCATGCCGTGGCTGAAACGCCCGCCGCCCCCAAGATCAATTCCGCGATTGTTTCTGAGGGTTGTCTGGAAAAAGATTTCTATGACTGGAATAAGCGCCACGAGGCCATTCTGGCGATCAAGGACAAGATCAATCCTGAACTGGTGTTCCTTGGCGATTCCATCACTCATCTCTGGGCGGGCGAACCGAATGAGCCCAAAGGCAATCGCGGTGCGGACTCAATGAAGGACCTGTGCGCCGGTCGTTCGATGCTGAATCTTGGCTTTGGTTGGGACCGTACGCAGAACGTGCTTTACCGTCTCGAACATGGCGAGCTCGATGGGCTTAAGCCCAAGGCGGTGGTGCTGCTCATCGGTACGAACAATCTCGCAGTGACCAAACACGCTCGTGAGAACACACCTGCCGAGATCGCCGAAGCGGTGGGGCTGATCGTCACCCGCGTGCAGGAAAAGTGCCCGGGCGTGAAGGTAGTGCTCATGGGCGTCTTTCCGCGCGGTGAAAAGCCCAAGGACCCGAAGCGCGCCAAGATAGCGGCCATCAACCAGATCATTTCCAAGCTCGGCGAGAAACCCGGCGTCACCTATCTCGACATCACCGCCAAGCTCACCAATGTCGATGGCACTATTTCCAAGGAAGTAATGGGGGATTACCTGCACCCCACTGCGAAAGGTTATGCCATTTGGGCCGAGGCCTTGAAACCGGTGCTGGCGAAACCGTGATGGCGGCGGTCACCTATGCCGATGTGGTGGAAGCGCTGCCGCGGGTGCACGCAGTGCTAAAGCCCACCCTGCTGCACGACTGGCCGGGCCTCTCGAAGGCGCTCGGTTGCGAGCTTAATCTGAAACATGAAAACCACCAGCCGGTGGGCGCCTTCAAGGTGCGCGGCGGAATTAATCTTGTTGGAACACTCAGTGATGAAGAGCGCGCCTCCGGCATCCTCGGAGTCTCCACCGGCAATCATGGTCAATCACTGGCTTTTGCCGCCAAGCACTTTGGCGTTCGTTGCACCATCGTCGTTCCCACCGGAAATAACCCAGATAAGAACCTCGCCATCCAGCAGCTCGGCGCTGAGTTAATTGAGCAGGGTCGCGACTTTGATGAAGCACGCGAATATGTCGATGAATTGCAACGGCAGCGGGGCGGGCGCTATGTGCATTCGGCGAACGAGCCCAAGCTGATTGCTGGTGTCGGCAGCCTCGCCTGGGAGGTGTTTGAGGAACTGCCTCATCCCGATGTGATGCTGGTGCCTATTGGGCTTGGCAGCGGTGTTTGCGGTGCCTGTGTGGTGGCGAAGCATCGTCGGCCACAGACACAGATCATCGGCGTGCAGGCGGCCAACGCGAGTGCCGTGGTGCGGTCGTGGCGCAGTGGCAAGCAAGAGACCGATGCGAGCATTAATACCTGGGCCGAAGGGCTGGCCACTCGAGTGCCAGCGGAACTCACATTGGGCATCATGCGCGAGCTGATGGACGATGCCATCCTGGTGAGCGAGGACGAGATGCGCCATGCGGCGGCCATGATCCTGAAGCACTCGCACAATCTGGCCGAAGGCGCTGGAGCGGCCACTGTTGCTGCGGCCTTCCAGCAGCGTGATCGCTTCGCTGGCAAGAAAGTGGTTGCCGTGCTCTCGGGCGGTAATCTTGATCTCGCGCAGTTGCCTTCCATTCTCGCCCATCTCACCGATTCCTGATCTCTCATGAGAACTTTGTTTCTGTGTCTCATGCTTTTTACACTGAGCTATTCGTTAGCCGTTGCCCAGCCGATCAAGGTCCAGGCTCCTTACTTCGGTATTCATCTTGTTGATGAAGCCACGGGGCGCGGCGTGCCGTTGATGGAATTGCGCACGGTAAACGACATCCGTTGTGTGACGGACAATGCGGGCTGGATTGCATTTTATGAACCCGGCTTGATGGGCCGTGAATTGTTCTTTTATCTCAGCGGCCCGGGATACGAAAAGGACAAGGACGGTTTTGGTTTTGTCGGCGTGCGCGTGACTCCGAAAGCCGGTGAAACCGTGACCTTCAAACTGAAGCGCACTGGCATTGCCGAGCGCATCGGCCGCACCACAGGCCAGGGCATGTACCGTGATTCGGAATTGCTAGGCCTGCCGCAGCCTTTGCCCAATATCAATCCGGCAGGAGTGATGGGTCAGGACAGCGTGCAGGCGGTGCCCTATCATGGCAAAATTTTCTGGCTGTGGGGAGACACCAATGTGCCGCAGTATCCGCTGGGCAATTTCCGCACCACCTGCGCCACTAGTCCGCTTGATGGGACAGCGGAAAAGGGACTCGCCTTTGATTACTTCATGGATCAGGCAGACCCGAAAAAGCTGCGCGCGATGATGCCGGTGAAGGAGCAGGGCGCGGTGTGGTTGTTCGGCCTGCTCACAGTGGCTGATGACCGGGGGAAGGAGGTGCTCATGGCTCACTATGGCAGGCACAAATCCCTGGCCAAGCCGGAGGAGCATGGCGTGGCGCAGTTCAACGATGAGCGCGGTGTGTTTGAAAGTGTGCTGCCTTTAGACAAGGACGAAGAATGGCGCTTCCCGCGAGGCAATGCGGTGCGGGTGAAGAATGCGGAGGGGGACTGGTATTACTTCGCCATGCCCTTCTGCCATACCCGCGTAAAGGCTGCGCGTGCCAGTCTCCTGGACACGGCGAGCTATGAGGCGCTACGCTTTGATGAGAATCTGAAGGACTGGGTTTGGCAGCGGGAGAATGGAGCCACCACGCAGGGCGAGGAAACAAAACTTCTGCTCGCAGGTAAGATGAGACCCGAGCAGGCGATGTTCCAGATCAAGGATGTGGATTCGGGCAAACTGGTGCGCATGCACAACACCAGCATCACCTGGAATGCATGGCGGAAGAAGTGGATCATGATAGGCCTTCAATCAGGCGACAGGGACTCACCTTCGCCCTTAGGCGAGGTCTGGTACGCCGAGGCTGATGCCGCGGAAGGCCCCTGGCGCAAGGCTTTGAAGGTGGCCTCGCATCCGCGCTACTCGTTTTACAATCCTGTTCATCATGACTTCCTAGATGCGGATGTCGGTCGCGTGATCTACTTTCAGGGCACGTGGTCGCTGGAATTTTCCGGCAATCCGCTGGCCCCTGCACGCTATGATTACAACCAGCTCATGTACCGGCTGGACCTCGCCGATCCCCGCATGAACGCCTTGCACCCCTGATGACCAAGCGCTTGCCACACAAAGCCTCCCTGTGCTAGGGGTTCGCCTGAAGCCGGAGCCATTCTGCCGGTTCTTGACGCACCGTATGGATACCAAGCTGATCGATGTTTTCGTCAGTTACTCGCGCGCCGATTCGGTGCGGGTGGAGGCATGGGTCAAACGGCTGCGCAAGGGCGGCATCGTGACATGGTTTGATCTATTGAAAGGCGTCGGTCGGCGCGGATCGAGGATCACTGCGCAGGAGGCTGCCCAGCGCTGTGAGGTCTTGATCTGGTTTGTCTCAAAATTCAGCAAGGAATCGATGACAGCGGGCAAGGCGGCTGCGGCGGCTTCCGAAAACGGCAAAACGGTGATTATCGTTGCGCTGGATGCGAGCGGCGCGCCGCCCATGTTTGACTTGGCGTTGCCGCGCACGGCATTGGTAAACCTTGTGGTGGTCGGCCAGCAGGCCGCCTGGGAGGCTACGTTGAAGGCTGTGCGAGCCCAAGGAGTGCCATGGGTTCCGCCCACTTCGAGGAGAAAGCGTTCCCGGCGGCCCAATGAACTGCGTAGTGCAGCTATGGCGCGCGGCTGGTTGCGTGCAGCCATTTTTGCCGGGCTCATTCTCGTTGCGGGATCGCTGGCGCTGACTCGCTTCAATCGCAGCAGTCATGAAGCGCCTCCCATGCCGACGCCGGTTGCTGTCGTTGAAAAAAACACCGGGCCAAAACCGCTGCTAAGCGTTGCTACCGATGAGGCACCCACGAAGATCGAACCGCCGGTGAAGCCTTCCGTGACTCAGCAGGACCTTGCTGATCCGCTGACGTTGAAGGCGATTGAACACGTGAGGCGGTGCATTGAAGCTGCTAACCGCGAGAATGGGCTTACTGAGGCGCAAATGGATGCGATCACCAATTATTGGGCCGATCCGGCCTTCATGGAAGACCGGGGATTGCAGGACGCCAAGGCCCTCAAGGCCAGCATGACGCTTAATCAGCAGAAGGCTCCTAAATGGAAGGAAACA
>JAQGPI010000554.1 GCA_028293175.1 Verrucomicrobiaceae bacterium
AAGAAGGACAACAAGCCTTTCGCAACGATGAAGATCGAAGACTTCACCGGCATGATGGAGGCCATGTGCTGGAACGACACCTACGAGAAGATCAAAGAGTATCTTGTCGATGGCGCAGTGGTCGAAATGCGCGCCACCTGCCAGAAAGATGAGCGTACGGAAATGAACCGCCTCACAGGCCGTGACATCACCCCCATGAAGCCGCGCAAGGCGCGTGTACGGCAAGAAGCGCCGGCTGAAACACCTTCTGTAGACCAGGAATTACCCCCACCTGCCGCGCAGATTCTGTGGCTGAAACTGGATGCCGGCACCCACACCGTGGAGGACTTGGAAAACATCCGTGGCATCCTGTCGCAGCATCCTGGCGAGGTACCGGTGCAGTTCGAAATCAAGCGCCGGGGCAGCCCACCTGTGTGCTTGGCGGCCGGGCAGCAGTTCCGCGTTTCACAGACGACGGATCTCGTGAAAGCGCTTCTTCCCTGGCTTGGATAACCGTCTACGTGATGCAATTCCTCTTATCCCCCTGGGGAATTCAGTTGTGCATGCGCTAGCTGCCTACGACGTTATCCAAAGAAAACTCATGATCCCCACAAACGACTCCATGTATGACCAAGGCTGGACTCAAAAAGGCCTGCGCACACTGCTGTCGCTTGCGGCGCTGATCATTGTGCTGGCGGGGATGCGCGCTGCTGCGGGCTTTTTGGTGCCGGTCGCCTTCGCCATGATCTTGAGCATTCTGAG
This sequence comes from Verrucomicrobiaceae bacterium, assembly GCA_028293175.1. GTDB lineage: Bacteria > Verrucomicrobiota > Verrucomicrobiia > Verrucomicrobiales > Verrucomicrobiaceae > CAINXC01. Next base: position 742 of record JAQGPI010000554.1, read on the forward strand.
CTATCCGATCATGGGCTGGCTGGTGAGACATAAGGTGCCTTTCATCATCGCCCTGGCGCTTACCGTGCTCACCAATGTGGGCATCGTGGCCGGTCTGGTCATTGCTGCGATCAGCCTGTGGGGCCGTGTGCAAGGCGATTTGCCGCAGTACTTAGGGGCTTTGCAAACCCAAGTGGATACGCTGGGCGTGTGGTTGGAAGCCCAAGGCGTCGAGGGTGCGAAACACGCTGTCGAAGACCTCTTTGATTGGAAACGAATCATGGGCTTCGTCACTCAGGAAGAAATAAGGCACTACGTGAGTTCGGCCCTCGGCACCACCTTTGGAACGGCCGTCTCGGTTTTCGTCGGCACCGTGATCGTGTTCGTTCTGATGATCTTCACGCTGCTCGAGGCTCGTGGCACACACAGCCGTGTGGTGGCGGTAAAGCTGGCGGGCGGCCCTGATTTGACGCATCTGATCCAGTCGTTTGGCGACATCCAAAAGTACCTGGGCATCAAGACCTTCATCAGCGCCCTCACGGGCATTCTTGCTGGCTGCACCTGTGTGGCCTTTGGCCTCAAGTATCCCTTGCTATGGGCCATTCTGGCTTTTGTTTTTCACTTCATTCCTGCCGTCGGCTCCACTGCCGCTGGGATTCCCGCCGTGATTGAGGCACTGGTCAGAAACGGCGCTGGCAGCGCCGTCACGCTGGCCATCCTTTACGTGCTCATCAATTTTACCTGCGACTACTTCGTGCAGCCGGCGCTGCTGGGCAGGCGCTTCGGCATTTCATCCCTCGTGATCGTGCTTTCCGTCATCTTCTGGGGCTGGCTCTGGGGCCCCATCGGGATGTTCCTGGCCGTGCCGCTCACCATGGTTTGCAAGGTGTTGATGGATACCAGTGAGGAGTTCCGCTGGATCTCTGTTGCCATGTCAAAAAAGAAGATCGTGGGAAATGAGGTACGGCTGGATGCCTACGAGATGGATCTGAGCGAGCCGGAAAGCAGCCCGGAAATCACCACCAACAAGGGGAGTTAGTCCACTCGATCAACGAGCGGCCCAGCGCCAACCGTTCCATTCACCCAGCATCTTGGAGCAGGTGGGGCGCAGGCGGGACAGAGCCTGGAAGGCGCGGCACCAAGCCTGGTTAGGTTTGCCTTCCGGCTCCTTCCAGATAACGTCCTCACCATCGAAAAGGTCGGCGTGCTCGCGGACGAATTTCTTCAGATTGCGAAACTGATAGATCTGGCCGTTGGGGGCCAGCAGGGTCCATTCCTTGGCAGCTATGTGGGAGTCGGTGGCATTCAGCTTGGGATTCTTCAGAGCCGAGCGCTTCCACTGCGCTTTGCACTCGCGATGGATGCGCTGCAGGTTTTCGCGGACAAGGTCCGACTTCTTCATGCCTGCGATACGACGAGCTTCAAACAGCGCGGGATTCTCAGCGCGGAAGCGAAGCAGCGGATTCACCCGGCTCTTGGCCACAGGTGCTTCTTGACGTTGGGCAGGCGCTTTGGCGAAAAAGAGGGAAGCAGCGGCGGAAAGCGTGAAGTCGATCATGGCTAGAGGGAGTTAGTATGTCAGAGCTTGTTTTCATGGCTATTATATCTAAATTGAGAAATGTCGCAACAATAATTATCGAACTTGATGAAAAACCCCTCTGGATTCCATCCTCCCTAAATCATGCTTCATTATTGAACAAACAATCATCTTTGATTCTCATATCTGCAAAGACGGGTGCGTATCGTCCTCTCCCTTGCATTGTGCGAGGCGGAGGCGATTGAAGGTCCCTCTCTGATTCACGCTCTCTTTCTGGCCGACAGCCCCTCATGATTTCAGCCGAAAACCTGCTCAAAAAGATGGACTACTCCGTGGTCCAGCAGTGCATGCACTGCGGCATGTGCCTGCCCACCTGCCCCACGTACATGGAGACGAAACGCGAGCGCAACAGCCCGCGCGGACGCATCGCACTCATGCGCTCCATCGCCGATGGCGATCTCTCGGTTTCGCACGAGTTCGCGGATGAGATGTACTACTGCCTAGGCTGCCTTGCCTGTGAGACGGCCTGCCCGGCTGGCGTCCAGTACGCGGAACTGTTTGAGACGGCGCGGGCCGAAATCGAACGTTCCGAAGCCGCCCCGGGCACCGAGCGAAAGTTCTGGCGCTGGCTCACGCTCAAGGTGTTGTTCATGCATCCCGCCATGCTGCGGTTCGTAGGCCGCGCGCTCTGGCTTTACCAAGGCACCTGGCTTGAGCGCTTCCTTCGCAGAAAGGCCTTCTTCCATTTAGTGCCCGCCCACCTGGCCAAGCTCGAACCACAGACCCCTGTCATCGCGGACCAGTTTTCCGATGAAATCATCGAGCCCATCGAGCGACCCGCCATCACCCAGTACCGTGTGGGCCTGCTCACCGGCTGCGTGCAAGACCTCGTCTTCTCCGATGTGAATCGCGATACCGCGGATGTGCTGCTGGCTAACAATTGCGAGGTCGTCACACCCCGCGAACAGCACTGCTGTGGCTCGCTGCATGCCCATAACGGCGCGGTGGATCTCGCCCGCGAACTCGCCCGCAAGCAGATCGACAGCTTCAATCTCGACAACCTCGATGCCATCATCACCAACGCTGGCGGCTGCGGCTCCCACTTGAAGAAGTACAGCCACATCCTCCATGATGATCCGCTCTACGCCGCACGGGCCGTGCAATGGGATTCCAAAGTAAAGGACATCCATGAGTGGCTAGTACAAATCAAATTCCGCAAACCGGCGGCTGGTTGCGGACTCGACAGCACCACCTACCATGAAAGCTGTCACCTTTGCCATGGCCAAAAGATAGTAAGCCAGCCACGCCTCGTGCTGGGCGCGATCCCCGGCTTGAAAGTCATCGACCTGCCGGAATCCAGTTGGTGCTGCGGCAGCGCGGGCATCTACAACATCACCCAGCCTGAACAATCCGCCAAACTGCTCGAACGCAAGCTGGCGAACCTGGAGAAGACCAAGGCAACCGCCGTTGCCACCTCCAATCCCGGCTGTCACCTGCAATTGCAGAACGGCCTGCGCGGCAAGCTTCAGCCCATGTGTCAGACCGTGACACAGCCCGTGACACTGCTGGCCAAGGCGTATCGGAATGAAGCAGCCGCTGCGAGCGCTTCCGTCCCTGCGGCGGTTTAATAAAAGCTGATCGTTAGCGAGGCATCGATGCCTCCCCTCTTTCGTGCTCTCCCGCGGCCACCCTCCCCCCCAAATCTCCACATTGCCGTTGAGCCCGGGCGGAAGCTTGGCACCTTGATTCCCCATGCCAAATTCCGTCCGCGTTCGCTTTGCCCCTTCACCCACCGGCTACCTTCATGTGGGAGGTGCCCGCACGGCCTTGTTCAACTGGCTTTATGCTCGTCATCGCGGCGGCAAGTTCATCCTGCGCATCGAAGACACCGACGAAGCACGCAACACCCCGGAAGCGCGACAGGCCATCTTCGATGGCATGAAGTGGCTCGGACTCGACTGGGATGAAGGCCCGGATTCGGGCGGTGACTGCGGACCCTATTTCCAAAGCCAGCGCAAAGACATTTACGACGCCTACTTCGCCAAGCTCGAAGCCGCCGGGCGCGTGTACGCCGAAGAAAACGGCGCCATGCGTTTCAAGTTCAGCCGCGAGCCCGTCATCATTCCGGACATGGTCTGCGGCGATGTGCATTTCGCCGCCACCGAAGAGCCGGACATGACCATCCGCCGCCCCGATGGCAGCTACATCTTCCACTTCGTCAATGTGGTAGATGACGCCGAAATGGGCATCACCCATGTCATTCGTGGCGAGGACCATTTGTCCAATACCTGGAAGCACATTGATCTCTTCCATGCCTTCGGCAAGCACCCGCCAAAGTACGCTCACATCCCGCTGATCCTGAACCCCACCGGATCAAAGATGAGCAAGCGCGATGAGGGTTCCTCCATTCAGAGCTATATCGACGCAGGCTTCCTCCCCGAAGCCGTGTTCAACTACCTTTGCCTGCTCGGCTGGACACCCAAAGGCGACGCCGAAAAACTGGATCGCGAAGCCATCATCAGCCTCTTCGATCCCAAGGAAATCCACAGCGCCAATGCCCGGTTCGACATGGTGAAGTGCACCTGGTTCAATGCCCAGTATCTGCGCGCCCTGGAGCCCGCCGCCTTGTATGCCGCCGCCTTGCCCTTCCTGCAAAAAGAACGCCTCACCATCAACGATTCCGCCATCGCTGAACGCGCCCTGCAAAGCGTGAAGGAAAAGGTCAGCCTGCTCGCCGAGCTGCCTTGCTGGGTTCATTACTTCTTCAAGGAAGAGTATACGTATGAAGACGAAGTCATAACTAAGCTCAAAGCCAAGCCCGAGAATCCCACGCTTCTCAAGGAACTGGCCGCCGACTTCGCCGCCCTCAGCACCTGGGATGAACACGCCGCCCACGCCAGCGTCGAAGCCACCGCCAAGCGCCTCAGCGTCAAGCCCGGTGCCCTCATGCCTCTGCTGCGTTTCGCCCTCACCGGCCAGTCGCGTGGTCCAGGCGTGGCCACGATCCTTGTTCTGTTGGGCAAGGATTAGTGCACGGTGAGAATTGATCGGACGCTGGCGATGCTGGGTGAGTAAAATGCCAGCGTCGGCTGATAGGTCTTCAAAGTAGCCCGCAGCGATCCTTGGCCCTCAGGCTAACGAAAAGTCTCCGGTACGGGAGAGCTGCGTCTCGTCCCAAATATTCAGCGGGCGGGGGCACCGACAACTCGTTTGTAGAGCCCAGGGCCTAGCCTTGTATTGCTCACCCGTGAAGGAAGGCATCGAGGCGGCGCATCCTGCGAGCGCGTTCCATAAGGTTGACTGCCCGCCCTTCCCGAGCTCATCGCTCGCCTCCTCCGCCCTCTTCAGTTTGGGACGAGGCGCAGCTCTTCCCTACCTTGTTTTTCGAATGGGGCTGCGCCCGGGTATTGCGGCACCGTGCTGTAGACCGGTTTTCAACTTGTAAAAGACGATGCGCAGCCTGAGCATTACCCACAACTTTGAAACCTCTTTAGCAAGCGCCGGAGGTGCGAAAGCTGGTAGCCCCGGGTAAAGCGAGCTTTTAGCGAGCGAACCCCGGGGGTTGGATGTTCAGCGGGGAGGCGCGAACCCGGGGCACTGCCGGGTTCTGTTGAATCCAGATGCGCCGCCAGCACCCAGCCCGCCGCCAGCCACATTGGTAGCGCACATTCAGAAAGATCTTCTCTTAGAGAGTATCGTACTTATAGTTGCGGTACCTCCCCCGGCAATGAGGTTACTCCATGACTATCCAGAAGACGTTTATTGCAGTCACCATCGCCGCACTTGCCGGTCTGGCAATGGGCGGCCTGTTTGGTTATGCGGCGGGCAGGATGACTCCGGACTTTTTTCGGCATGTGATTCCTTGGCAAGACGTCGAGCCGATCGGATTCGCCACTGTTAGCAGCGCGATGGTTGGAGTTTTATTGGGTGGTGGTTTGGGGTGCTTTGGAGTCCTCATTCAGTTCATCCTGAAACTGAGAAGACCCGATGCTTGATCATGGTTTCCAGCGAACTTAGCGATCTTGCTCAGGCTGCAATTCATTCTTCCCCTTGAACCTATGAACCCTATTGCCGTTGTCCTTTGCCTTGGATTTGTTGCCGGACTGTCGCTGGGTGGCGAAGCTGACGTTGCAATCAAGTTTAAAAACCTTTGTGAAAGGATACCGGACTTGTCATTGAAGTATGACATCGAAAACCTGAGGCAAAATGAGGTGAGGCATGTCCATTACACACAGCAGCAGGGAAAGTTCCGTTACGATATTAAAACAATCAGAGCCGGAAAACCGGAAGTTCTCACCGGCGCGTCCTTTGATGGCTCTCGATTCTATTCCCTGTTGCAGGACAAAACTCTAATCGTAGGCAAAGATCCAAGAGCAGGGGGAAACGGAGCCAGTATTGCTTACATCCAGAGCTGTTTTCTAGAGAATCCTGTGTTTTGCCTTCTCGGATTTGTACATGAGCAGTCCAAAAACAACCCGTTTTACCCGCCAAATATGTTGAGCTTGAATAGCTGGGTAGACACCGCGCTGAAACTGAGAGGCCAGGCGGGTTTCCAAGAGGGAAATTTCACCTACAGGTGCGAAAGAGAAACGGGCTTCTTCACCGACATGGTATTTGACAGCACAAATAACGGAGTGGGATCTATAGTGCTCAACAATCCCGATGGGTATCGGTATGGCGAGACAGTAAAAAAGTGGTTTCAAATCAGTCATGCTCCGCAGACATTTAGCATGCCCTTGACAATTGAATGCCAGCAACGAAGGAGCAAAAACCAGCCTATGACAGTTGTAGCGTGGAGGCGAATAAACGAAGAGACCGTCCGGTTGCTGGATGACAAATCACAACCAACCTTTGTTTGCCATTCCTCCCTCCGAAGCCGACGTTTTCATCGATAGTGATAATGGAGACAGAGTTAATCTGCGCGCTTTTAGGAAATCATTAGATTTCGTGAAATAGCTTACTGACCAATCGATTGGAGGCCTTGGCGCAAAGTGCGCGCCTTCTGTGGAGCTTTTTGCGATAGATGACGAGTCGAAGACCAATTTACTTTGAATGACAACACCACCTTATGGGCTTCGTCGATCTTACATCTCATGAAATGGCTCCCCGTTATCGTTTTCGTCTGTCTCTCCCGCCTCTGCTTTGGTGAGGACAAATCCGCCGTACCCAAACCGCCCTCCCAGCTCCCCGCCTCCGTGCAAATGGAACCTGGCGCTCCTGAGGTGGTGCCGGGAGGCTTCGCTATTGCGATTATGCCGGACACGCAATTCTATGCGCAGTTGCACCCAGAGATTTTTCATCAGCAGACGCAGTGGATTGCCGACAACGCAGCGAAGTACTCGATCAAGTTTGTGATCCAGGTCGGGGATGTCACCCAGACTTCCAACGACACGGAATGGATCGTGGCCCGCGATGCTTTCAAGCGCTTCGACGGCAAGGTGCCGTGGTCCAGCGCGCCGGGCAATCACGACTACGGCGGCAAGCTGCAAACCAATGCGCACCGTTCGCCTTACAGCACTTGGCTTCCCATTTCGATGTTCAGCGCCATGCCGACCTACGGCGGCAACTACGACAAGCAGACGGACAAGGCGGACAATACCTGGCATCACTTTGAAGCAGGCGGGCGAAAGTGGCTCACTATCGGCCTGGAATTCGCTCCTCGTGCCGATGTGTTGCGCTGGGCCAGTGATGTGATTGCCGCACATCCTGACCACTCGGCAATCATCTTCACCCATGCCTTCCTCGATCCGCGCACCAACGAGCACATCAAGCTCTCCGCCAGCCTCGGGAAAGGCAAGGGCAACGACAAAAAGAAGGAGCCCGAACCGGAGCCATCGGAGAAGCCCGATGTCACCCAAGGCGAAGACTTGTGGCAGCGCGTTGCCTCCAAGCACGCAAATGTTGTCATGGTGTTGTGCGGACATGCTTGCTACAGCAACCACCGCTCCATCAAGGCCGAGACCGGCCAGGAAGTGCAGGAGATGGTGGTGGACTATCAGAGCGACGTGAACGGCGGCAACGGCTGGATGCGCCTGCTCCAGGTGTTGCCCGATGGCACGACGGTGCGCTGCCAGGATTTCTCCCCATGGATCAATCAACGCTGCACGATGCCGGACCGGACTTTCGATTTTACCCTGGCGAAACCGCAGTAAAAGTGGCTGCCCGTTTACAACTGCGGAGGAAGATGATGCAGGCACAACGGAAATCGCTTATTGTATGGCCTGCCCGGGCCGTGAGCTGTCTCCGGCCGCGAAATCCGACCGAATCCGACTGGATCAAACCGAATCCGACTCCTTTAATGCCATCATGAAACGCCGACTCCTCTTGTCCCTGTTCGTCGCCGCCAGCACGGCAGCCTTTGCTGCTGATGCTCCGAAGCCTGAAGCGGCCAAGGGCAAGACCTTCGTCCTCTTTGATGGCAAATCCCTGGATGACTGGCAGAGCGTGGACAACGGCGGCAGCGGCGCGGTAGAGGTGGCGGATGGCGAAATGCTCATCCATGCGGGCGAAGGCCTGAGCGGTACGGTCTACAAAAAGGCCAAGGACCTGCCTTTGATGAACTATGAGCTGACCGCCGAAACGATGCGTACGGAAGGCAGCGACTTCTTCTGCGGCCTTACCTTTCCAGTGGGCAAACTCGATACCTGCCTGACCCTCATCATGGGCGGCTGGGGCGGCGCGGTCACAGGGCTAAGCAGCATCGACGGCCTGGACGCGAGCGAGAACAACACCTCGAGCTACCAGCGGTTCAAGGACAACCAGTGGTACAAGGTGAAGCTGCGCGTGACGCCCAAGGAAATCCGCGTGTGGATCGACGACAAGGAGGTGGTCAATACCGACATTGAAGGCAAAAAGCTGGGCCTTCGCCCTGGCCCGATCGAAAGCTACGCGCCACTTTCGTTCACCACTTATCAGACCAGCGCCGCCTTCAAGAACGTGAAGGTGCAGAGCCTCACCGAATCGAAGTAATGGCCTCTGTAGCGGACAATCTCGCAGCCATCCGTGGACGCCTTGCGAGCGCTGTCGAACGGGCGGGCCGCAAGGCTTCCGATGTGGAACTGTTGGCTGTCTCGAAGACCTTTCCCGTCGAGGTCCTGCAAGAAGCTGTGGATGCGGGCCAGACGCTGTTTGGCGAGAACAAGGTGCAGGAACTGCTGGCAAAGCAACCTGCACTGCCTTCGCGCCTGCGCTGGCATGTCATCGGCCATCTGCAATCGAACAAGGTGCGCAAGATCCTGCCTATCGTGGAGGCGATCCACAGCGTGCATTCCCTCGATCTGGCGAAGGACATCAACCGCATCGGCGGCGAGTTAGGACTGTATCCCAAAGTGTATCTGGAGGTGAACGTCGCTGCGGAGTCCACCAAATTTGGCTTCAAGCCGCAGGGCCTGAAGGAGCAATTGGATGCTCTCTACGCGCTGGATCGCCTGGAGGTTCAGGGGCTCATGTGCATCCCGCCTTTCAGCGCGGATGCCGAGGACAGCCGCCGCTATTTCGCCCAGCTTCGCGCCTTGCGTGATGAGCTTGAAAAGCAAGGCGGAGCACCACTGCCAAAGCTAAGCATGGGCATGAGCCATGACTTCGAGGTGGCAGTGGCGGAAGGGTCCACCATCGTGCGGGTGGGCAGCGCGATTTTTGGAGGGCGGTGATTAGCTGATTTTCACCACACCCACAGTCACGTTGTCCTGCCTCTCGGCATTCACGCGACGGATAGCGAAGATGATGGCGTCGGCAATTTTGTCCGCCGTGGTATGGCGGCCAAAGCTCAGCATCTCTTCCATCTGTCTTTCGCTGAGCGTCAGAATGCCATCAGAGGCACCGATGATGATGTCACCTTTTTGAAGATTGAAGGGCTCTGTCGTGGTGTCTACCAGTGTTAGCGGATGACCAAGCAAGGCAGATTGCAAGACATGGCGTTCGGGGTGATTGGCGCCTTCTTCAGCGGTAAGTTCGCCCTTGCGTACCCGCTCCTCGATTATGGGGGTAAGGGAGTGGTCCGCATTGAGACGGTGGATCTTGCCTTCGCGGAACAGGAACAGCGGAGAATCCCCGACGCTGATCCAATACAGGGTCTTGTTGCTTACCAGCGCCGCCACCAGTGTGGTGCCCATGGTAAGTTCCATGTCTGGCATGCGGCTGCTCATGATGCCCAGCGTTTCGTTGGCGGCCTCGAGAGCCACTCGCATCCGCCAGGAGATGGACAATTCGTTATCGTGAAAGCTCTTGATGAATGACCCCACGGCCAGGAAGCTCGCCACATTGCCACCCGAGTGAGCGCCCAGCCCATCGCCAACCACCAGCAGCAGCCGGGTCAAAGGCTCGTCATCAGGCTCCGAGGTGTCGGCAAAGGCATGATAATCCTCCTGATGATCGCGGCGGCCGCGGTACTGGCGGGCGGCGAAATCCTGCTCCTGGATAAAGGGCACGGGAGCGGGCAGTGAAGGTGGCAATGCAACGGGTTCTGACTTAGCTAGGGATGCCATTTTAATGAGCTGAGAAACGGAAGATGGTATGAGACTCAAAGGTTTCACCCGGGCGAAGAGTCACGCTCGGGAAAGATGGATGATTCGGGCTGTCAGGGTAGTGCTGAGTTTCCAGGCACAGAGCATCTCGTTTGTCGTAAATGTGACCGTTCTTGCCCTTCACCTTGGCGAGGTGATTGCCCGTGTACAGCTGGACGGCAGGCTGATCAGTTAGAACCTCAAGAACGCGGCCTGACTTGCGGTCAGCCAAGCGTGCAGCCAGCTTCACGCCACCGCCTTTCAGCGCATAGTTGTGATCATAGCCGATGCCCTGTTTCAGCGGCAAGTAGTCCGCATCGATCCGTTCGCCAACCTTGTGCGGGCTACTGAAGTCGAAAGGTGTACCCTTTACGGTTACGAGCTCCCCCGTGGGAATAAGGTCGCCATCGGTCGCTGTGATAGTATCTGAAAACAAGGTAAGCTCATGATCGAGCACTGTCCCGCTGCCCTCACCCGCGAGATTGAAATAGCTGTGATTGGTCACGTTTAGAATCGTGGCTTTGTCGGTCGTCGCTTTGTAGCTCACTTTGAGTTCATTCTTGTCGGTCAAGAGATACGTGACGGTCACATCCAGCGTGCCAGGGTAGCCTTCCTCCCCATCCGGGCTCGTGTAATGCAGGGCTACGCCCACCCCGTCGGCGTTCTCGACCTTCTTCCCGGTCCAAACTTTCTTGTCGAAGCCCGCGATACCACCATGAAGATGATGCGCGGTATCTGGCTTCAGTCCTAATTGGTAGTCCTTGCCGTCCAAGCTGAATTTGCCGTGATTGATGCGATTTGCAAATCGGCCTGCAACTGCTCCAAAAAAGGGATGCCCAGCCTCGTACTCTGCAAGGGTTTCCTTGCCCAGCACCACATCAGCCATATGGCCGTCCCGGTCCGCTGCCGTCAATGAAACAATGATGCCCCCATAAGTGGTCACCTTTATCTGCATGCCAGAGGCGTTGCGAAAGGTATAGAGGTCCACAGGCTCACCGGCACTGGTGGAGCCCCAGGATTCAGAGGTGACGCTTGAGGTGGTGGCGGACATGGCGAACATCGAACAGGCAAGAATAAAGGAGGCGACAAGGAGACCGGGGTGAAAAAACGGGGGTTTCATGGCGCTTATGGTAAAGACCATCCAAACGCTAAGGGTGTCAGCGAAACCGATCAATGCGGAAATTTGCCGCCACGATATTGGTCAGCCAGCCTCTTTTCATCGAATTAGACAAGAAGCGCATCCCTGCTAGCCTGATTCGCTCCATGACATCCCCTTCCGCCGCCGCATCGTCCGTGAGACACTTTCTGTCTGCCGTGGTCAAGGCCGCGCCAATCTTTTTCGTTTTTCTTTTGGTGCAGTCTCTCGCGCCTGAAAGCGTTCCGGTCGTTCTTAGAGGTGCCCGCGGTGCTATAATCGCCGCTTTGCTGATCATTGTTGGGATGTCCTTGGTGCGATTCGTGGTTAGCCGCTTGCGCATCTTTGACCGCTATATCTGGGGGCAGGTATGGGGCGGCATGTTCACCGGTGTGCTGGTTCTCAGCGGGGTGATGGTGCTGGGCAATGTGTACAAAAAGATGGACCAGCTCCTGGGCGATACCAAGCTACCCGGCTGGTTTGTGCTGAAGTTCATGGGGCTGGTAATACCCTACTCCCTCGTCTTCACCATCCCCTGGGCCTTCCTCACCGCCATTTTGCTGGTGTACGGCCGTATGTCCGCCGACAACGAAATGGTTTCCATCCGCATGACGGGCACGCCCATGTGGCGCATCTGCGCGCCCGTGTTCGCCATGGCTGTGATGCTCTGCGGCCTTTGCTTTTACGTCAATGTGGAGCTCGCGCCGAGTTCCAAGAACCAGATGAAGCACCTCTTCTATGATGTGGCTTCAGGCAATCCCATCTCACTTTTCCAGGAGGGCCGCGTGCTGGACAAGATGCCCGGCTTCCGCATCTACACCGGCAAGCAGAAGAAGGGCTCCAACGAGCTGGAAAACCTGCAAATCATTCAGCTAGAAGGCAACACGGAGAAGCAGTTCATCCGCGCCAAGTCTGCCAAGCTCGTGCGCACGGAAGGCAAGCTCGACTTCGATCTGGAATTGCATGATGCCACGCTGGAGCAGGTAATCGTGGCGCCCGAGGGTCACGTGGAGACAATCAACAGCGCCCAATTGGGCGAGACCGCCATCACCTTCCCGCTCTCCGACCTCAAGGGGAAGACCGAACGCATCAATGCCAGCATGAAGGACACCAACGCGCTATGGACCGAGGTGAAAAGTGGCGTCGACAGCATCACCAGCGAGCCGCTGAACCGCAAGCAACGCTCGGTGTCGCTGACCGAACTTAACAAGCGCTACAGCTTCTCCCTCGCCTGCCTCACCTTTGCCCTGGTGGGCATTCCGCTGGGCATCACGGCACAACGGCGTGAAACGACCATCGGCTTCGTGCTCAGTCTCGTGACGGCGGTGGTGTACCTGGTTTTCATCTTCTTTGCCGACGGACAGAACGACAAGCCCAGCATCTATCCGCATCTGCTGATGTGGCTGCCCAACGTGGTGTTCCTCGCCATTGGCGGCACGCTGTTTTACAAACTCAGCAAGAAGTAAGGGAGCAGAGCATCCACTCTCCTTTCAGCTCACATTTACAATGGCCTTCACGACGCCTGACCCCGGGGTAACCCAGCTCATCATCGTAGAAGGCAGTTCATCAAACGGCGCTCTGTGGCTGATCCAGGCCTCAGTGTTGATCTTCCCTGCCTCAATCAACTCAAGGATGCGGTGAAAGTCGCCGGCTACCGCATTACGCGATGCAAGCAGGGTCAGCTCCCGGCGGTGAAACAAAGGATCATCCAGCATCACCGGAACCTTGGTGATGCCTACGTATACAATCCGCCCGGTGAACTTCGCATAGCGAAAAGTTTCCGCCATGGACTCTGCATGCCCGGTGGCATCGAACACCACCTGCGCGCATTGCTCAGCCGGCGGTTCCGTCAGCACGGTCACACCCGGGTAGTTCTGCTCGACAAACGCACGGCGCGCCTGGCCAAGCTCCCACACACTCACTTCAGCTCCAGCCAGCCGGGCAAACTCCAGCACCGTCAGTCCAATAGGTCCTGCGCCAATGATCAGCACGGACTCTCCTGCGCTTACATTCGCGCGGTTCACCGCGTGGCAGCCGATGCCCAGCATCTCCACCAGCGCCAGTTGCTCATAGCTCAAGGTATTGCGCGGATGCAGCTTCACCGCAGGCAGCACCATGCGTTCGCGCATGCCGCCATCGCAATGCACGCCCAGCACTTTCAGTGATTCGCAGCAGTTGGTGCAACCTTGCTGGCAGGAATGGCAATGGCCGCAGTTCAAATAAGGCTCCACGCTGCATCGATCCCCAGCCTTTACGTTCGTCACGCCCTCGCCCACGGCCAGCACTTCCACACCCAGCTCATGGCCCAGCACCAGCGGGTATTCCATGAAAGGCATCTTGCCCAGATAGCCGCTCACATCCGTACCGCAGATGCCAATTGCATGAATGATCACCAAGGCTTCTCCAGCCGCCGGGGGAAGAGCTTCGGGGAGGACAAAAGGAGCGAACTGTCGAGGTGCCGTGAGCTGGAGGGCTTTCATCGCCCGATCAATGACATAAATCAGCGAAATCGCATAGAGCCTGTTTTTCGATTCACTGCTTGGCTTGGATCCATGCCATCACATCCGCTACATCCTGCGGCTTCAACACGTTCTCTAGACCATCGGGCATCAGCGATTTATTGGTGCTCGTACGTTTGGCGATGTCGTTCAGCAGGATGAGTTCAGTCGCCGTGCCTGTACGCAAAGTGATGTTGTTGCCGTTCTCTTCCAAAATGAGGCCGACATGTTCCTTGCTATCTTTGGTGGTAACCGTTTGCACGGCATAGCGCTGCTCCACCGCACGATTCGGATCGAGGATGGATTCAATCACCTGGTCCAGCGGCTTGCCGGCCACCGTGCCCAGATCCGGACCGATCTCGTTGCCTTCCCCCTTGAGCTTATGACAGGCGGAACAGACTCCGGTGTAGAGCAAATGCCCGCGCGCCGCATCGCCTTTTAATGAGGCCGCCGTTGCATACTGCTGTACGGTTTTCTGCCGGTCCGGATTGTTGTTGGTGATGACCGGAAGCGCCGCAGCCGTCACCACCAAGGGCTGGCCAGCTCCGCTGCCCGCGGCGGTCTTCAAAGCGGTGAGGATGAGGGAATCCTTTAGCCCGCCCCGCTTGAAAGCCCCTTCGATCCTAGCCCTGGTATCCTTCGCGAAGCTTCCCGCACTCAACGCGAGCTGGTACCGCACCCGCTGCGACGGATCATCCACCATGCCGATCAATTTGGCCGCGAGTGCATCGGGCTCTCCCGAGACCTCAGCCAGGCGCACGGCGTTCACCCGGACCTCAACGTTTTCACTGTCCAGTGCGGCAAGTACCACGCCCCCTTTCAATGAGTTCAGCAACGCCAGGGTATTGAGCGCCTGCACCTGGGTGCGTGGTGACTTCACATCCTTCGCCAGCCCTTCCAGCACGGATACGGTATCCTTGCCCCCGTTTTCTACAAGCAGCCGCATGGCGGTATCACGCACCCATCCGTTAGGCGACCTCATGGCATCCACAGGATCGGAGATGTCGACCCCAGGGGCCGGGAGCCTCCCCAATTTGGCAATGCGGTAGATGCGGCCCATGTTCTCACCGGCGCGAATGTCCAAGCCCTTGGTGATCTCCGCTGGAATCCACTCGGGGTGCTCCAGCACGCGACGGTACATGTCTACCACGTACAGGGCTCCATCCGGCCCTGTACGAGCCATGGTGGGGCGGAACCAGTTGTCTTCGCTCGCAATAAACTCGCTGTCCTTGTCGGCAGGATGACGATGGCTGCTAATGGCAATGTTATCGTAGTTAAGGACTTCACGATGCACCAAATTGTTAGCCGGTTCGCAGACAAACATCACATTCTTGCCGTCATCGCCAAAGAGTTCATCCCGATAGGGCATGGGGCAGCACCCACTGGTGAGGGTGTTGGTAGCATCCGCCCAATTGAAGCGCCGCATCGGCGGGCTCACGGGAAAGACCTGCTTGTCGGCGTTCATCACCTCGCGGATCGACTTCACAGCCAGCGATGGATTGCGCGCCAGATAGTGCAGTGGCAGGTAGTAGTGCCAGCCCATCACACTGTTGTTGTTGCCAAACCAGTTGCCCCAGTCATCGCGCCACTTGCCATATTGGCTGCGTCCTGCCTCGATCTCAAAATCCAGCGTTTGTGGATTGAAGCGAAAATCGTTGGCTCCCAGCGCCACCTTCTTGCCGGTCTTCAAGCACTTGATGTCTCCGCCACTGTCGCCATTCGCACCGTAAAACCAGCCGTCCAGCCCCCAAGCAAAGCCATTGACGAGGTGTTGCGGATTGCCGGAAATGAAGCCGGTGAACCACACTTCCTTCTTGTCACACTTGCCGTCGCCATCGGTGTCTTCCGCATAAAAGATGTCAGGAATGCTGGCGACAATCACGCCGCCTTTCCACATGGCAAGGCTGGTGGGATGCGTGAGGCCATCCATGAACACGGTGGCCTTGTCGTACACGCCGTCGCCATCCGTGTCGGTCAGGATCTTGATTCGACCAGTCTGCAAATCACTCACCTTGCCCTGGCCTGCACTGCCGTCTTTGGTGGTCTCGCCGGGGGCAAAAGGGTAGTCACCCATCTCCACCACCCACATGCGGCCTTTGGCATCCCAATCGACAAACACGGGGTCTTGCACCAGCGGCTCACTGGCGACCAGCGTAGCGGTGAAGCCCGGCTTCAAATGTAGGGCCGCCAATGAATCCTTGGGCAATCTAGGAGCAGGACCAGGCACACTCAATAGCTCAGTGAAAGGAATGCGCCGCACTTTGTCAGGCAGGGCAAAGGTATCCTCGTTTTGCACCCACATGGCGCCGTCATTGAACCACGCCCCGTTGTTGCTGCCATCGGCCCGTACGATCTGAGGAATGCTGTTGGCATCGCCCGCCACGCCTTCCCGCAACACATTGCTCCAGCCCTTCGCCCACTGGACGCTTTTCTTCTCCACAGGATTATAGAGGTAGATTCCATACTCTTTGGAATTCGAGACCACGATGTCCTCAAAACCATCGCCGTTGAGATCGACAAAAACAGTGCCTGGTCCTTTGGCTTTTTCAGGTAAAGGGTCCTCCGGGATTTTGTATTTCGGCATGGCACGCCCGGCTTTGCTAATGCGATCCAGCTTCTCTTTTGCTTCGGCGAAATTCATGAACTTCACCCGCTTGCCATACTTCGATTCGGCATAGTCGATTAGCCCCGCCAGTTGCTCGGAAGAACTCCACCCATGCGGGTGGAAGATGAGAGTGAACGTCCCTTGCTTGAGCACCGTGGCATCGAGCGCGGCTTTCCAATCCTCCAACAACTGCGGATTCACCTTGTCCTGCACGTTGTACGACTCCCAATCACTTGGCACCACGCAAGGAAACTCCCAGCACGAATCATTGATCAGGTACGGATACGGGTAGTTCTCAATGAAGGTGCTGAAGCCAGTGAATGATTTTTGCTTCCATTGCTGGCCGCCTCGGGTACCGGGGAAATACTTGGCAAAGCGGTCACTGCCTGCTTTGTCTTTCACTATCTGCTCGGGCAATAATTTGTCTGATGGTGTGATTAAATTCATCACACTGCTGTCAATACTCAGATGCTTCTCTCCTAAAGAACCTTGCGGGAATATTTCGGCATAAAACCTTGGACTGGGACTGCTCAGCGAATCGCAACAGGGCATGCGAAAGGCCACCGGCTTGTTCCCTGGGATTTGATGTAGAAGATCGAGGCATTCGAAGACCGTCTGCTTTGCGAAATCAAAGCCCTTTTCACCCAGCAATGGACAGGGATGCGCTGTCGTGTGAACATCGAAATTCAATCCCTCCTTTAACCATGTCTGAAGCTGCGGATCGGTGGGATCGACAGTACAGGTCATGATGCTGATGGGGGCCTTGCCCTGCGAGCGTTTGAGCCGGTCAATGATGGGGCGGAGAAAGGTTTCGTACTTTGGCAGAGCGTTAAGGCGCATGTCGTCGATGGCCAGGATGATCACCGTATCTACACCCGCCTCCCCCGTCCATTCAGGAGTCTTGAGCGCCGCGCTCTCCAGCTTGGGCCAGAATGGATTCAAAACAGGCGCGGGTTCAGCCGCCATCAGGACCAGGGGAAGAAGCGCAAGGCAGAGAGTGAGTTTCATGACGGAGACAACTTCATTTCGGATTCAAGTGGTGGATCTCATGATCCAGGCTTCACCGAAATCAGGTGGAGTAACAGCACACCAAGGTGTGTTTCTTTCCATCATTCCTCTGCACTCGCTTCACTCCCCTATCTCATCTACCCACACCACCTCGTCGTCCTTGGCTGCTTTTAGCACCGCTTTGCTCTGGCGGATGATCTCGCGCTCACGGGCTTTCTCGGCTTCTTTTTCAGCCCGGAGTTGAGCAACGGCGGCCTGTTCTTTGGCTCTTTGAGCCGCTTCCTTTTCAGCAATGACGGCAAGGCGGGCATCTTCCTTTTCCTTGCGGGCCTGAGCTTTGGCAGCGGCGATTGCATCAGCTTCCGCCTTGAGTTCGGCTTTCTGCCGGGCCTTTTCAGCATCGGCTTCGGCCTTGAGGAGACGAGCGGCTTCTTTTTCAGCCTGTTCCCTGGCCTTGGCTTCCGCCTTCTCTGCATCGGCCTGAGCTTTCGCAATACGAGCGGCCTCACGCTCGGCATCCCTTTGCGCCTTGGCTTCGGCGGCGGCTTTATGTGCTGTTTCCTTTTTTTCCTGAGCCACGGCTTTAGCGGCGGCTTTCTCCCGGTCGGCTTGTTCTTTCGCAATGCGAGCGGCTTCTTTCTCCGCCAATGCTTTAGCTTTGGCTTCCTCGGCAGCCTGCTTAGCCGCTTCTCGTGCAGCCAGTGCCAGGGCTTTGGCGGCGGCCTTCTCAGCATCGGCTTGCTCTTTGGCGACGCGCGCCGCTTCCTTGTCCGCCAGCGCTTGCGCCCTGGCTTCAGCAGCCGCTTGTTTGGCCGCTTCCTTCTCGGCTAAAGCTTGGGCCTTGGCTGCGGCGGCCTCGGCAGCGGCTTGTTCTTTAGCCATTCGAGCGGCTTCTTTTTCTGCCAATGCTTGGGCTTTCGCCTCGTCGGCGGCTCGCTTGGCGGCCTCCTTTTCAGCGAGCGCCAAAGCCTTGGCCTGGGCCGCAGCTTCACGAGCGGCTTCCTTTTCAGCTAGAGCGCGAGCGTTTGCTTCAGCCTTCTCAGCATCCGCCTGTTCTTTGGCGAGTCGCGCCGCTTCCTTCTCTGCCAACGCCCGCGCCTTGGCTTCCGCGGCGGCTTGCTTGGCCGCTTCCCTCTCGGCTTGAGCCTTTGCTTTCGCTTCGGCTTTTTCAGCATCGGCCAGTTCCTTCGCCACCCTCGCTGCTTCTTTCTCCGCTAGTGCTTGCGCCTTCGCTTCAGCAGCGGCTTGTCTGGCAGCTTCCTTTTCCGCAAGTGCCAGCGCCTTGGCGGCGGCGGCGGCTTCCCTGGCAGCAATATCAGCGTCGATCTTCGCCTGCACCGCCATTCCCAACACATCTCGGAATGCCATTAACTGCCCGCTCAACTCGACCAAGGTGTGCAGCATCGGCCCAGTCTGATCTTCCAGCACATGGCCTTCAAGGCTCAGGGACTCAAACCTCGCAGCGGTATCGGAGAGGAACGAAAGGAACTTAGGGTCGGGTTTGGTGATCATACAAGCAGTCAGGGGGCCTCACGAAAAGAGACTTTGAGAGTCTGACTGATGACCACAGAATCGCGTCTGTAAATGGTCAAATGAACACAAAGGAGAGAAAATGGCCCGCGATGATAGGACGCAGGCCACTTTGGAAACGTTGATCAAGGCTTCGCTGCCCGGAGCTTCTCCAGCAGGTAGTCCTTGGACGACTTGTGAATCGCATCCGTGGCACCGTCGTACATAAGCTCACAGGCAACGCCGATTTCTTTACAATGCTCCTGCAGCTTCACGCCAAAATTGGCGGTGTGAGTGGGATCTTTCTGATTCTGACCCAGGGCAGGGGCGGGACCGTAGTGAAGATAAACCGGTGGATCGTCCTTGGTGACGAGCGCATAAGGCGAGTACTCGGCGATCCAGGGCAAAATGGTGTCGCGCTTGGCAAGGAACTCATCGAACTGCGAGCGCTTGTTTTTATAGTCTGCCACAATGCCAAACGCATGGCCACCATAGGTGCTGTTAGGCGTCCATTCCTTCATCTGCTTGGGGTCCAGCGTGGTCTGGGCCACATCAACAGCGGCGCACCAAAGGCGGGTGGATTCATGAGCGATCTGGTCACTGCTTTTCGGATCGGCCATGTCATTATGGAAGGCCAGCCACAGGCTGGAGCAAGCACCGGCAGAACCACCAGCGGCACCGATGCGCTCCTTGTCGATGTTCCATTCCTTGGCCTTGCTGCGCACCAGTTGCAGGGCGCGTGCGGCATCACCGAGCGGGCCCTTCACTGGAGGCACCACCTTGTCGGCGGTAGCTTCGGGAATGAAGCGATACTCGACTGAGACAACAGAAATGCCGGCATCCAGCATGGGCTTTAAGAAACCTGCAACGCCCGTGCGGTCGCCACCCATCCAGCCGCCTCCATGAATGAAGAAAAGCAGGGGCGTAGGCTTGCTCGATTCGGCTTTCCAGAAATGCATCACCTGCTTGGAATGCGGCCCATAGGATACATCAGCCATCGTTGGCTGAATGGGATAGGTCACCGGCT
>JAQGPI010000571.1 GCA_028293175.1 Verrucomicrobiaceae bacterium
CGCCGGTGAAGCGAAATTTGGCCCGTGAGCCTAAATCGATGATGCCGCCGCGGGCTTCGATTTCCTGGAAGAGTTCAGCGGTCATTGTGGCGCGCCGATGACGGAGAAATCGAGGTCGCCTTTGCCAGCATTGACGCCCTGACGCATGGCGTCAGCGGTGGCGTCAATAGCGGTGAGCGTAAGCTTGCCGTCCTTCGCCAGGGCACGACCAAAGTCAGCATCCTTGAGCATATTGCGCAGCGAGAAATGGGCTTCGAAGTCCTCATTGAGCATTGCTGGCAGCTTCATTCCCACCAGCGCCGAGTAGTTGGCATTCGCTTCCAAGGCTTCGAGCAGCTTTTGCGGCTCTACCTTCTGGCTGCGCACCACGGCCAAGGCTTCGGCAATGCCTTTCACAGTGACGGCGGAAATCATGTTCGTGGCAATTTTGAGCACCATGGCGTCGCCGATTTTGCCCAAATGCATGATCTTGCTGCTGCTGGCTTCCAGCACGGCCCGTACCTGCTCCAGCAGAGAAGTTTCACCGCCGATGTAATACACCAGCTTGCCAGCCGCAGCGGCGTTCTTGCTGCCGGTGAAAGGCGCATCTAGGAAGCCCGTGCCAGCCTTGGCGGCGATGCCTGCGGCCTTGTGAACCGCTGCCGGACTCACCGTCGCGTGGTTCATCACAATGTGCTGTGGCGTGAGCGCAGAGGCCATGTCCTCCATCGCCGCGATCAAGGCGGCATCATCGCGGACGAACAATTGAATGACCGTCGCCGCCTGTGCCACATCACGGGGGCTGGCCAAGAAATCCGGCACTGCGCGGGGTGAGCGGCTCCAGACATAGACGTGAAAGCCTGCTTTGCCGAGGTTCTCAACCACGCGGCTGCCAATGATGCCCAGCCCGATGACGCCAATGTTCGATGGTTTGCCTGTACTCATGCGTGCTCAGCATTGGCGAGGCGGGAGGTGGAATCAAGGCGCAGGCTGTTGCTTTCTGCCGTCTCATGTTCAGGTTTCCGCATGGCCGCACATGCAGACAGCTTCACCATCGCTACTCGGGGTAAGGGCACTTATGAGATCACGGAGGCCTGCGCCAAAATCGTCAGCGCCAGCCGCATTCATAGCGGGCAGGTGACGGTGTTCCTACAGCACACGAGTTGCAGTCTGGTGATCTTTGAGAACGCTGATCCCTCAGCACGAACGGATCTACACAGCTTCTTTGACCATTTGGTGCCGGAAGATACGCCCTACTTCGTCCACACTTATGAAGGACCGGACGACATGCCCAGCCACCTGCGCATGGCGCTGACCCGTACCTCCGAAGTGATCCCAGTGATGAACGGCCGCATGGCGCTAGGCACTTGGCAGGGAATCTTTTTGTTTGAGCACCGGCGTGCACCGCATCGGCGGAGCGTGGTCGTTTCGGTGATTGGGGATTAGGCCCTCGCGTGTAGGGGGCGGTCGATGACCCAATGCCATTAGGGAAATGAAAGTACTCACAAGCGCTGAAGACTTTATTAGGCTTCGCCCTCGTCAGCATAGCGAGTCAAACCGCGCTTTTTCACTCTCCTATTTGCGTCCATTCTGGATCCATTTGCGGTTCAATGCTCAGTTTCTTTTCTTTCCTCGGAATGATTAAACCGCAAATGGAACCGGATGAACGCAAATAATACCTCTGCAGCGCCCCTAAACTCAGAAAGCTCTAAGGCGTGTTGGCCTGCCCTGGAACGTAATTACCGTCTACCTTGCCGAGGTCTTCCACGGTCCAGGCCTTGCCGTTTTGCTTGAGGCGGTAGTTGCGTCGCTCGAATATGCGCTTGTAGGCCCAGCCCGCCTCCACGTCCCAGGTGTTTTCATCGACCTTGTGCATGTGGGCGAGTTGCAGGATTACGGGGGAGAGGCCGTTCTTGGGATTCACGGGTAGAGCTGTTTCGCGATGGGTGTCCATCGAATCCGCACTGACAAACGACAGCTTCAGATCCCGCATGCGTTCGACGAATTCCATGCTGGTGCTGCGCATGTCCTTGGCCTCTACCACGCAGTATTCTTTGGGCACGCTCGGAGCCAGTTCCGGTAAATTCTTGATCAAGTGGCGCACCATGGCCTCACCTGCGGGTCCCTCGTAATCGCCCAGGCGGACGAATCCCGGATCGCCGGAACCGCAGGCCGCGAGGAGGAACAAAGCAAGGAGATGGAGCACGGATCGGTTCATGGACCCTTTCCTTTGCACGAGTTATGGCCCCGCGCAACGATGTGCTGGCGCGCAGTCCTTGCTCCAGATGCGATGCTCTCTAAAATAAGCCATGTTTGATGTCCGAGAAAAACCCAAGATGGTTCAGCGAGCCCTGCTGGTGGGAGCGTATTTCGACCGCCGTGAAATCGAAGAGGCGGTGGACCTTCTTGATGAGCTGCAAGAGCTGGTGGAGACGCTGGGTATTGGCGTAGTCACCAAGGAAACCGCGATGGTGCGCGAATTCAATCCTCGATACATCGTAGGCAAGGGCAAGGCCGCTGAACTCATGGCGCAGGCTAAGGCGATGGAATGCGACTGCATTGTTTTTGACAACGAATTGAGCCCGGCGCAGCAGCGCGCCTGGGAGTCCGAGTCCGGCCTGTGCGTGATCGACCGGCATGAAGTCATTTTGGATATTTTCGCCATGCGCGCCCGCACCAGTGAGGCGCGGTTGCAGGTGGAACTGGCGCGACTCGCTTATTCGCTGCCACGCCTCACTCGCATGTGGGCGCATCTGGACCGCCAGGGCGGCGGTGCTGGCGGAGCAGGTTCAGGCGGCGCTGGAGCGGCACGTGGTGAGGGTGAAACCCAGCTCGAAACGGACCGTCGTCTGGCTCACAAGCGCATTGATAAGGTGAAGGCGGAACTGGAGGACGTGAAGCGTAATCGCGACACTCAGCGCAAAGAACGCAGCCGTGTGCCAGTGCCGCACGTTGCCATCGTCGGCTACACTAATGCGGGCAAATCATCTCTGCTCAACGCCATGACGGGTTCGGATGTGGTTGCGCAAAACCAGCTCTTTGTGACGTTGGACACGACTACCCGCCGCATGGAACTGCCCGATGGGCAGAACATTTTGCTCACGGACACTGTGGGTTTTGTCCGCCGTCTTCCGCATGATCTGGTGCAGAGTTTCCGCGCCACTCTTGAAGAAGCGGTGATTGCAGATTTCCTCATCCATGTGCTCGATGCCAGCGATGCGCGTGCGGTGGAGTTTCACAAGACCACCACCAGCGTGCTCGGAGAGTTAGGTGCCGGGGACAAACGCGTGGTGCTGGTATTGAACAAGATCGACCTCATCGAAGATGAGGTGCGCTTGCAGCAACTGCAACGCCACTTCCCGGAGGCCGTGCCGATTTCCGTGAAAACTGGCGACGGCATGGACAAGCTCATGCACCGCCTGCATGAGATGCTGCTGGATCGTGTGGTACGGCTGAAGGTCGCCATTCCGATGAACCGGCTGGATCTCGTGAGCATCGCGCACCAGGAGGGCAAGGTCCTCCGCGAGAAGTACACCGAGCACGGTGTGCAGATGGTGTGCGTGCTCCCCAAGCGCTGGGAATCACGTTTCAACGTTTATTCCGACGAGACGCTGGATATTGACGAAAGCGACTCAGAACTGATGCCAGCGTAGGTAAACTTTATCCGCTATCTCGATGGAGGCGCAGGATTTTCTTCTTTTCGAATCGAGCCATCAGGCATCACCTGATTTGCCTTGCTGCCTTCATGAAAGCCTCCGAACTCGATCAGCCAGGGCTGCCGGTACTGGTAGGCGATATTGGGATCGGGATCGAAGGCGGTGGGAATGTACGAAAAGTCGTAGTTCTTCTCGTCCAGTTCGTCGGCATAGTCAGTCGGATGGGAAGGACATAGCCATGTTTTGCGGGTAGCTCCGTAAGGCTTGAGCGTCTCGTACCACCACTTTGCCTGAGCATTGTCATCCTGGTCCTGACCGTTTTTCGGATACTGGGGCCAGACTTGGGCGTGATCGGACATGTAGCTGCTAAGGGCGGCATGCAAGACGCGCAGATTGGCCATGCATCGTGCATCCTGAGAGCGCCGCTTGAAGTAGCCAAAGGCCGGAATCGTTAAAGACGCCAGCGCTGCGATGATGGCAATGACCAGCATCAGCTCCATGAGCGTGAGCCCCGCGGGCAGGCGGCGGTGATGGAGGGAAGAAAAACTGGCTCGCATGGAGACTTAAAAAATAGGGGCGTTTGGCCACAATGGCAAACGCCCCTTTGTTGTCGGCGGGAGACTTCACAGAGGAAGCGCCGAACTGATATTTGGAATGGGTTTTACAAGTACTTGCGGGAACCGTAAACAGTCATCGCACGAGTCTCAGCAGCTTCGAAGTTCGAATTGATGCTCGTGAGGTCCGGGATGGCAGCAATGGCATTCTGAATCGCGAGCTGAGCCAGTGTAAACACGTTGGCGTTGAAGTTAGCACCGACGTTGGCGTTGCCCACTGCCGTCACGATCGCGTTGATCAAACCGGAGAACCCGGAATAAGCAAGGCCTGCCTGAGCATCTGCTTTGCTGGGAGCGATGAAGGCAAGTTCGCCTTTGCCACGGAAGCGCAGGGTGGGGGCATTTTGGTAAATTTTGGCAGTGAAGTTGCCGTTTACAGTGAAGGAGACGGTGTTCGACAGGATGATGGTGCTGATAGCGTTCGGATTGGAAGCGCCTGAGCTCTGGAAACCGTTATTGGCAGTAGTGGCAGTATTCGTCGCCGACTGGTTGGAGGTGGAGTTGCCATTGAAGGAGCATTCCACAAAACGTGTTTCATGATCAACGGTTCCAAAGGCACTGCCGATGTAGGTGAGGCCCTTGTAGTACATCACCAAGCGATTGAGCTGAGTACCGCGGGTGGCAACCTGAAAGCTGTTGAGACCATCGCCTGCGATGTTTGCATTGGGAGAGAAGTAGCAAAAACCAGAGCCGTTGCCGAAGGTTAGAATGGCCTGATAAAATGCCCCTCCTTCAAGGCTGCTGGCCTGCTCGCCATTATCGAAGGGACCGCCCACGAGGGCAAAGGCCGAGCTGTTAAACGCGGTGAGGAGGATGGCGATGGATGCGAAAATGCGCTTCATTAATGTGGATATTAGCTTAGCGATCCTCTGTCGTTCAAGATCTTTTTCCTATTTTGCTGCTGTGTTAGCCGATTATCATCTCCATACCCCCCTTTGTTTGCACGCTGAAGGGCATCCACGTGAGTACGCTGCACACGCATTGTCGCTCGGAATGGCCGAAATAGGGATGTCGGATCACAATCCGATGCCGGAGCACTTCGATGACTGGCGAATGCAGATCAGCGATTTCCCCCGCTACCTGGAAATGGTCGAGGAGGCGCGCGCGGACGTGCCGCAACTGCCCATCCGTCTAGCTTTAGAGTGTGATTTCCTGCCTGGACAAGAAAGCTGGATCGAAAAACAGGCAAAAATGGCGGATTTCGATTATCTGATCGGTGCCGTTCACTACATAGCGCCAGGCTGGGATGTGGATAATCCCAAGCACCTCTCGCGCTGGCGTGAGGCCGGGGCTGTGGAGCATATCTGGGAGCGTTACTGGCAGCTCTATGCCCAGATGATCCGCTCGAAGATGTTTGATTTTTACGCTCATCCGGATTTGCCAAAGAAATTCGGGCTGCGCCCTGAAGGGGATCTGCGCCATTATTATGAGCCGGTGATTCAAGCGCTGGCAGACACGGGCGGCGTTTATGAAGTGAGCACTGCGGGTCTGCGCAAGGAAGTGAAGGAAATCTATCCCAGCCGTCCCTTCCTTGAGATGGCGTTTTCCGCAGGCATTCCCATCGTGATTTCGTCAGATAGCCATGCGCCGGGGGAAGTGGGCATCCACTTTGATCAAGCCCTGGCCCTGGTGCGCGATGTGGGCTACCGGTCCACCGTGCGGTTCAAGGGACGCCAGCGCATTGAGGTGCCGCTTCCCGAAACGTTTCCCTCAGCATGATTCTGCAAGCACGCGGCAGGCGCATCGCCTTTCCCCGGCGTCCGCTGGTGATGGGCATCGTCAATATTAATGATGACTCCTTCTGCGGCGATGGCACGCTCGATCGCGCCGCCGCACTGGGCCAGGCGGAGGCGCAGATCCTGGCGGGTGCTGACGTGATTGATATTGGTGCGGAGAGCGCGCGCACCAATCGCGGCCCCATCAGCGTCCAAGAGGAAATTCGCCGGCTAGTGCCCTTTATGCAGGCGTGGCCTGGACTTCTTTCCAGAACCTCCGCTTACGACGACGGGCAACTCTGGCCACCGCTGCTTTCCATCAATACGTGGCGCAGCGAGGTCATCGAGGCGGTGCTGCCGCATGGTGGCGATCTGATCAATGACATCAGCGGCCTGCCAGAGGGGCGCAATGCGGAGTTGTGCGCAAAGTATGGCGCGGCGCTGCTGATCATGCACAGCATTGGCCAGCCCAAGGTGCCGCATACCCATGTGGGCTACCGCGATGTGATGGCAGCGCTGCATACCTTCTTTGAGGAAAAGCTGGCCATGGCGCAGACTGCCGGAATTGCCTTGGACCAAGTGATGCTTGATCCCGGTATCGACTTCGCCAAGCAGCGGGCCGACAATCTTACCATCTACCGAGATTTGGAAAAGCTGGCCTGTTTCAACCGCCCCATCTTGCTGCCTGTCTCGCGGAAAACGGTGATTGGCCAAGTGCTGGCACAACCGAATGTCCTGGATCGCGAC
>JAQGPI010000589.1 GCA_028293175.1 Verrucomicrobiaceae bacterium
TGGGCCCGTGGAACCATCGTTATAAGCAGGGGCCTTTTACAAACACCTGGCATCGGGATGATGTCCTGATTGAGGAGGAAGGCCATGCTACGGACCTGATTACCCATGACGCGACGCAATGGATCGCAGGCCGCGGAGACAAGCCGTTCTTCTTGTATGTGCCGTTTACAGCGGTGCACATTCCCATCCGGGAGCCGGAGGCCTATGTGCAGCGCGTGGCTGCCGCCATCACGGATGAAACTGAACGCCATTACGCTGCATGCATCATTCACATGGATGAATCGGTGGGCAAACTTGCCGAAGCCCTCGAAAAGGCAGGCAAGCGCGACAACACCCTGATCATATTCAGCAGTGACAATGGTGGCGTGCAGACAGGCAATGCTGACCGCCAGTACCCGCGGGACAATTATCCCCCCGGGCGCGTGAACGGAAATAACCAGCCTCTGCATGGCAACAAGGCCGATGTTTATGAAGGCGGAATCCGGGTGCCAGCGTTCGTTAACTGGCCTGCAAAACTGAAGCCCGGCAAACTCGATGCACCCATTCATATTGCCGACTGGATGCCCACGCTCTGCGCGCTCACTGGAAGTACGCCCGCACAAGGCTTGAAATGGGATGGGCAGAACGTCTGGCCGCTGATTAGCGGCAAGGAGAAGGCCCAGCCACGCACTCTCTATTGGACCGGCCCCAACTTTCGCTCTCGCGCCTTGCGTGAAGGCGATTGGAAGCTGGTGTCCCTAGAAAAAGGCAAGGAGCCCAAGGTCGAGCTGTACGATCTGGCCACCGATCCAAATGAAGCCAACGATCTCGCTGCGCAGAATCCGGAGAAAGTGAAATCGCTGATTGCTCGCATGGCGGACGTCGCCAGGGCAGACAATGATGCCAAAGTGGACAACGGGCCGGAGGTGAAAGAATAGCGCCTCCCCGTCTCTTCCAAGGTCCCGCCGCCCGTGACTTCGTGCTTGTGCCCTGATGCCCATCTTGCCTAAAACAGCGCACATGGATCACTCCTCTTCCCGCCGTTCCTTCTTCTCCCAGCTCGCCGTGGCGGGCTCCGCCCTCACGCTGCCTTCTCTTGGCCTAGCCCGCGACTGGTCGGGCAGGACGCCGGTGCGTTATCCAGATGAGGACATCGTGGTGCTGGATGACAAGTTTAAAAAGTATAAGATTGGGAACACCAGCGTACAGCGCCTGCACACCGGCAGCCTGTGGGCAGAGGGCTGCGCTTGGAATTCTGTGGGCAGGTATCTCGTGTGGAGTGACATCCCAAACAATATCCAGCGCCGCTACCTTGAGGAGGACGGACACACCAGCGTGATGCGCAATCCCGCAGGCAATAGCAACGGCAACACCTTTGATATTCAGGGCCGCCAGCTCTCCTGCGAGCATGGCAACCGGCGTGTCGTCCGCTACGAGCACGATGGCAGAGTCACAGTCATTGCCGACAAGTTTGAGGGCAAGCGCCTCAATGCACCGAATGACATTGTAGTACACCCTAATGGCGGCATCTGGTTCACTGACCCTGGCTACGGCAGCATGATGAACTATGAGGGGCACAAGGGATCGCTCGACCTCAAGGAGGCCGTTTATCGTGTGGACCCTGGCACCGGCAGTGTGGAAAAAGTGACCGATGCGCTGGAGAAGCCCAACGGGCTCTGCTTCTCGCCCGATTACAATAAACTTTACATCGCCGATACCGGCTCCCCCAAGAATATCATGGTGTATGACGTTGTAGGGGAGAAGTCGCTGAAGGGTGGCAAAGAATACGTAAATATGAACAAGGGGTGGGTCACCCTTGAGGGCGGAAAGCGCACGCTGCGCGGAGAGCCTGCCGCCCAGCATGCCGATGCGGCCAACCCCCGCCATCCTACGCTGGGCGGGGGCTCCGACGGTATCCGCTGCGATGTGGATGGCAATGTATGGTCAGCCGCAGGCTGGGTAGGCGCGGGATATGATGGCGTGCACGTGTTCACGCCGGAAGGCCAACTCATTGGCCAGATCAAGCTACCGGAAATCGGCGCTAACCTTTGTTTTGGCGGCGAAAAACGTAATCGTTTGTTCATAGCTGCGAGTACTTCCATCTACTCCGTTTACGTCGAAACTCAGGGTGCCCATTTTTGCTGATCACTTTTTCCTGGACCTCGATTGCTTTTGGATGCAAATTTTTTACTTGTCGGTGCGATTAGTTGAATTACTGTAGCGCCCTCATCCTCTCAACACCTCCATGAAACTGACTACACTCCTCATGTCCTTGGCGCTCGCTACGAGCGCTGTCGCCGGCACTTACTCCTCCAAGAATGCGAAGGGTCCTGTGCTTCCTCCCCCCGCACCTACCTGCGGTTGCTTTGGTCCTGGCCTCTCCATTGACGTGGGAGCTGCCGGCATCTTTAATCGCGACGGTGAAGATGCCGCTGGCGGCACCTTTGGCGTGAACTACTTCTTCAGCCGCAATATCGGCTTGCAGGCCAACTACAGCCTGCTTGCTACCGATAGCGAGCATCATGAGTTCGACGGCCACTTGGTCCTGCGCGCTCCGATTGACTCCATCTGCATTGCTCCTTACGCTCTTCTCGGCGGTGGCTATTCCACCAACGGCACCAGCGGTGGCAACTATTCCGCAGGTGGTGGTCTGGACATCCGCTTCAGCCCAACGAGCTGCGTGGGTCTGTTTGCTGAAGGCACCTATCATTGGGCTACCTCCGGCAGCGACTACACCCTCGTCCGCCTGGGCGTGCGCATCCCGTTCTAATCTAGAACTGAGATCCAACTAAAATCATTCCAGAGGGAGCGGGAAACCGCTCCCTCTTTTTTATGTCTCTGTGCAGATCAATTGTCACCAGCGATTTGTTTTGGATTCACAGCCGCAGACGTATCAGCCATAAAGGCTGACCGTCTTTTCCGAAGTCCATTGCTGTGAACGTGCCCACCCCTCGCGAACTCTTCCGCCAGTTTGAAACCGGCCAGATCAGCCGTGCCGACTTCCAGGCCGCCATGGCCGAACATCAAAAGGAGTTGATAGAGGAGATGGATGAAGCCTATCGCAATCCGCTCGCTGCCTTTGTTGATCAAGTGTACAACCGGGCGGCTGCATTTGTGCTAGTGTGCAAGCATGGCGAATCCACCGTGCGCGAAGTTCTCAACGCTCTTGGCGACCTTCATGATTTTCCGCCTGCGCGGCACCTCTGGAACGCGCTTCACACGCATGTGCCGCTCTTTTGCTTCTTCCGGACCAAGACAGAACCTTTGTTCCGCATCTTAAAAATGGAGACCAAGGCGCAGTTGATCGTCGTCACCGTGGAGCATGGTTCCGCTGCGAAGGGTGGCGTTAAGACGGAGGAAATCCGCCTTCGCCGCCTTCGTACAGGCCAGTGGATTGAAGACTGGAGGGGGTAGACACCGCTAACAACCCATTTCGCAGTTGCCCGCAGCCAAAGCTCAGCCTATGTTCCGCTCCTCCTTTTCAGAAGGCCGGGTTAGCTCAGTGGTAGAGCAACTGATTTGTAATCAGTAGGTCGTCGGTTCAAGTCCGACACTCGGCTCCATATAGGAGTAGGCGCGCAGCTCAAAGGCTCGCCTAGGCTGGTGAAAATCTGGCAATAATCAGGCAAAAAATCACCTGAACCCATTTGGACCCCGTTTTGGATGTGGTCGCTTCTTTTGTCCCCGCAGACGAATGCAGACGAATGCCACGACCTCACCACGATACGCCAAATTCTCACCTTCCCGACGCCATGCTTGAAGCGGAACAAGCAGCCGTACAGCCTCCGGCCCGGTGCCATGCGAAGCATGGATATGGATAATACATCTGATCCCGTGTTGGTAGAGGGATGCCGCGTGCGGTTGAAAAGTGCGCCATGGGTAATAATGACCGTCCGCAGCGTTCTTCCAGTGTCTACCGACGAGCCAGAGGATGAAGCCCCTAGCCGGCGTCGTTACGTGGTCGAGTGGCAGGAAAAAGACGGTTTGCGCGAAGGGATGACGCAGGAGAGGAACCTGGCCAGAGAGGAACTAGAGCTTGTGCCAGAGAGTGAGTGGGAGACGCTCAAGCAGGAAGTGCCGACGGCTCCCGATGCTGGGGCGTAAGCCTGGGTGAGGGCCCTCCGCGGACAGAGCCTACGGGACCAAGCGAAACACGATGCCAGTATCGTCCACCTCGTGAAAGCAGCTCCAGGTCTCATCGAAGACATATTCGGCTTTGCGCCCTTTGTCCCAGGTGATCCTGAGCTTGTTGCCTTCAAAAGCTTCCCATTGCTGCGAGCCCCCGAAGGGATAGCCCACCGCGCTGTGATCTGGATAGAATTGCAGTTCGCCCTTCTCTGACTGCCAACGGCTAGCGGGCAGCCATTTGTCGAGCTCGGCGGCGCTCTGGGGCCCGTAGAAATACTCGGCCGGCACCCGCTCGTCCTCATATCGGCGCACCTCGTGGCGCACGCCATCCTTGATGAAGGCGATCCACAGGCTCTTGCGCCAGTAAGGAATGGGGTCAGCCTGAAGCATTGCGGGATTGACGACGAAGGCAGTCTTCTGCTTCTCCACAAGCTCCTTCAGGCGCAGGGTAACGTCAGCATTCCTCTCGCCGCTGCCCCACATGGCGTAGAGGATCTGGACCGGCCAGCGGGTGGGGCTGAGGATAGCTTTCGCGGGGGTAGGGGGCGGCGCGGGGTTGGCCGGTTGTACCTTCTCAATCACTGCCTCTATGGCTCCGTTGCCCGGCAGCGCGGCGGGCTTGATTTGGTTTTTGGGCATGACGAACTTGATCCATGTGGAGGTTGCGCCGCCCCACAGCGGTTTGCCGGGGAATCCTGCACCAGCATGTTTACGGATGGTCGCACCGCCATCGGACCAAGGTTTTGCGATGGGGCTGGCCCGAGTCTCAGTGCCTTCATCACGCTGGCCAACAAAGTTAGGGGCGCGGCCTGGATCATCGCAGACCGACCAGTCGCCGGAGTCCGGATCGGAAACAAAGCCAAAGCTGTTCTCCCCTGTGCAACCGGCTACCGCGAAGTATTTCGCACCGTCCCAGCGCAGGCGGTTGTTGACGACATGAAACACCAGCCAGTCCCCCGCCCGCACATCAACGCTGATACGTTCCGCTGTGGCACCGTGAATTTCATCTAGCATTCGGCGCTCGTCGTCCGGGATGCGCACGCCATTTTTGTAGGCCTCGACCATGAAGTCATCGGTCACAGTGATTAGGTAGCTGGCGATGGTCCCGGTCGGTTGCTGGCGCGAAGTCTGCCTAGCACGAGGCCTCGCTGTGCAGTCGTCGCTGTGTTTTAAAAGACCGGCAGGTATGGCGCTCAGCTCCCTCTGGCGTGGAGGCTGCCACCGCACTTGAATGCCGCTCGCTCCGCGACCGCCAACGACACCGGCGGAGAGAATGGTCGCCCAGCCTTTTTTGAGCGGGACCATAGCTACCGTTTGTTCGCCGTCGCGGAAGGCGCACGCAACCTTGTCATCTGTCCCGAGGAGGGCTCGGCCGTAAAAGCTGTTCGTGCTGAAGCGGTAGTCAGCATCCTCTTCGATCCCTAGAAACCCTCGTGCCAGGGCATAGCGCTCCGTTTCCCATCCATGGGGACAAGTTTTCCACGATGTATTTCTGTCCCACTGGCTCGCCGAGCTGGTCTAGGGACACGGCAAAACCCTCTTTGTCGTCGGCCTGCGAAGCATGCCGCGGATATTCCGTCACCACCAACCCTGGAACGAGTGACGCCGGTTTGCACGCGGGTGATCCTGTAGGCTCCGAATCTGCATGGAGGGAGTCATAGACACCGAATCTAAAAGCCAGGGCAAGGATCAAAAAGGCGGGTTTCATTGTCGATGGGCGGGTCAATAACGCGACTGCTCAGGCTACCAACTCCACTACGTCCATCCCCGACGTATGTTGTAAATATTCTAGACAGTGTCGTCAGGAGATAAGAGCCCAAAGGATGGCACTGCGGAATTGAACGGCGGCAAGGTAGGAGGACGAGCGTTTGGCGTAACGAGTGGCAATCCCGCGCCATTGCTTCAGGCGCAGAAAGGCGTTTTCTACCAGGTGCCTCACTTTGTAGAGATGCTCATCGTACGGGCGCTGATGCTTGCGGTTGGATTTTGGAGGGATGACCACCTCCATCCCGGCCGCCTGCGCCTGGTTGACAATGGCGTCGGTGTCGTAACCCTTGTCAGCAATGAGCGTCTGAGCCTCAATGCCGGTGATCAACTCGCCAGCCTGTGTGCAATCAGCCACGGGACCTGCTGTAACAATAACTCGCACCGGCATACCATGCGCATCCACGGCCAGATGTATCTTGGTGTTGCGCCCCCTTTTGTCAGGCCTATGGCCTGATTGCCGCCCACGGCTCCTGCCGCATGGCAATGAGCTTTGACATGGCTGGCATCAATCATGAGCCATTCAAAATCCGGTTCCTGCATTAGCTCGGCAAGCAGCTTCTCCCAAATGTCCTTTGTTACGCCAGCGGCAGAAGCGCCTGTGGGTGTTCTTCTAGTCCCCATAGTCGGGAGGCAGATCCCTCCAGGGCGAACCGGTGCGCAAATTCCACATCACGCCATTGATGAACCGGCGGTTGTCCTCCGCAACGCCGCCCCAGCAGCCTTTTCTCCCTGGAAGCAATGGTTCAAGAACCGCCCAGACTCGATCCGTTACATCATGCCGGTAGTGATTTTCAGACGTGGAACTGCTTTTCGCGTCAGTTGATTGTCAGGTCAACTTAATCTTGTGACGACACTATCTAGGCTAATTCCCGCTCCGGTAGCGACAAGATGCCTCTACTGGCGTTTCCGCAGGTGCTTCCATCCTCGGCATACTCATTCCTCCAATGCCTTCAGCAGCTTGTCCAGCGGCACGCTGGCGAAGGCTGTCGCCTTGTCGCTCATGGCATAGGGAAGGATGAGCTGGGCGCCATGGATGAGCGAGCCGCAGCTATAGACGACATTGGGCACGTAGCCCTCTCGTTCATTTTCTTCGGGACTGAGCAGTGGCTCGCGCAGGCGACCGATGACCTGAGTGGGGTCGTTAAGGTCGAGAAGCACGGCACCAATGCAGTACTTGCGCATGGGGCCGACGCCGTGAGTGATGACGAGCCAGCCCTCAGGGGTTTCAATCGGTGATCCACAGTTGCCGACTTTCACAGACTCCCAAGCACTGGCGGGACGCAGCAGCATCTGCGGATCATTCCAGTGATGCGGGTTGTCGGAGAACATGATGAGCAGATTCTCATCATCCTGTCGCGAGAGCATGGCATAGCGGCCATTGATGCGCCGGGGGAATAGCGCCATGCCCTTGTTCTGCACGGCTGAGCCGTTAAGCGTGAGCACGCGGAAGTGCAGGAAGTCCTGGGTCTCGATAAGCTGTGGGAGAATGGCACGGCCATTGTAGGCCGTGTAAGTGGCGTAGTACATCACAGAGCCGTCGTCATCGACGAAGCGGACGAAGCGGGCGTCCTCAATGCCGTTGCTCTCGTTGGCGGAAACCGGGAAGATGATGCGCTCGCTGATGGCCAGCTTGGAGGGAAACAACAGTTCGTAGTTTGAATCAGCCAGCCACTGAATGCACTCAAGGGTGCGCTGAAAATCGTGGTTCACTGGCAGGGTTTCGCTGCGCACACGCGCCACGCTGGATGCCAGATCGCTGAGGGTGAAATCATCTCCAAGGGATGATAACACGGCAGTGGTGCTATCGTTGTCAAAACCCATCTCGTGAAGCTTGACTAGGAACCGGCGTTTCCGATAGGTGGGATTCGGCAGCACCTGGGGCACTGTGACAAACCGTGATACCGGTTCCAGGCTGATGTCGCCGCTGGGAGAGATGTTGCCGGCGCGGAATTCGATGGAGGAGATGTGCCCTTCACCGGTAGCGCGCAGGCTCATGATGAAGCGCAGGCCGCCTTCAGGTACTCCGGCTTGATCGGGATGGGCAACAATGGAGGGATTGAACAAGGCGGCTGCTTCGAGTGCGTACTCGCCGGAAAACAAGGCTCCAATCAAGAGCTCACGCACACGGGTGAGTGGGCGCTGGGTGAAGATGTGCGGCCGTACCTTCGCAAAGTGCGCCAGCAGCGGCACCTCTATATCGTAGTGCCGTGAATCGAATGCGGCATGGACGTCCTGCATCTCTTGGTCGACTTCAGCCTCTGTAAGGGCCAGCGCACGGCCAATGATGGTGGCAAGACGCTGAGGATCACTGGGAATGAAGGGGCGGATGATGACACGGGCGCTGTCGGGCAGCAGCGTGATTTCGTGACGACGAAGGGAGAGGGCGCTCATGAAAGATGGGGAGGCAGCGGGTGGGTGATGGGATGCTCGGCGTAGTTCATCTCCGCGAGCGAAAGGTGGAAGGCGAGGGAGGATTCGGCACCCTGGTTTTCGTTGATGCGGTCCGGGTGCAGACCGTCGCCACAGCCGCCATTACTGAAATCATACAGAGGGATGCCCAGATCGTTGCGGCCCAGGAACCATTCGAAGGCGCGCCGGGCTTCCTTGAGCCAGGAGTCATCCCGGGTGACGCGGAACGCTTCCAAGCAGGCCGAGACCATGGCTTGGGCCTCCACGGGCTGCTGGTCAAAATCCGCGCGCGCCCCGTCCCTGACATAGAATCCGTTGCTGCCCACGGGGCGGAAGTGGCCTGCCTGAGTTTTCTGGATGGAGGCTAGCCAGCGCAGGGACTTGAGGCCTATGTCGAGGGCTTCCGGGTTCGGCATCCACTGGCCGCTGAGGATGAGTGCCTGGCAGAGGCGGGCGTTGTCATAGGTGGCGCTGGCTTCGAACCAGGGCCAGTCGTTAGTGGCGCACTCTTTCCAGATTTTCACCAGCTTGGCTGTTAAATCTTCACGATGATCCCCGGCCTTGGCATCAGTAGGAAATTCCCTCATGTACTCGTGGATGCCCAAGATGGTGAAGGCCCAGGAACGAGGAGAGGTGAAGGTGGGGACGATGTCGAGGCCCAAGCCGAAGAGCCGTGCCGAAAGCCGTTTGCGCCCTTCATTGCGTGAGCGGCCCGCGCCGGTGCCGAGCGCCCAAAGCGCGCGGCCATGGCTGTCTTCGCTGCCCGCCGGCTCCAGCCATAGGCGGCCGTGGCTCATGAAGTTGCGGAAGCGCTGGTTGTCGCGGTTCCATGCACATGCCAGGAAGGCGAGGTAGGTGGTGGCGAGATGCTCCAGGTTGTCGCCTGCCGGCCTTCCGCCGAGTTCGTCCAGCAGATTGCACAGGATGAAAGCGCGGGCGTTGTCATCTGTGCAGTAGCCATGATGAAAGTCAGGCACGTTAAAGATGGCATGCTGAAAGATGCCGGTGCCATCACTCATGCGCACGATGTGATCCAGCCGCAGGGGTGGCAAATCATACGGGCGGCTGGCAAGAGTCCATCCGGCAAAGGCGGTACGCGGGGTGGCG
>JAQGPI010000592.1 GCA_028293175.1 Verrucomicrobiaceae bacterium
TGGCCGCCGTCTATAAAGTGCTGGAGAAGCTGCAGTACCCGCATGAGAAGATTGTGTGCGTGGCCGGCATCGGCTGCTCCTCGCGCTTCCCCTATTTCGTCAACAGCCACGGCATCCATTTCATCCATGGTCGGGCGCTGCCGCTGGCCACGGGCATCTCGCTCAGCCGGCCCGACGTGCATGTGTTTGTCTTCGGCGGCGATGGCGATGGCTTCTCCATTGGCGGCAATCATTTGAACCATGCGGCGCGCAAGAACATCAAGCTCACCTATGTGATCATGGACAACTTCGTCTATGGCCTAACGAAGAACCAGACGAGCCCCACGTCACCGCTCAACCGCAAGTCGAAGACTGATCCCCAGGGTAGCTTTGACCGCCCGATCAATCCGATGAAGCAACTGCTGGCAAGCGGTGCCACCTTCATTGCTCGCACCCATGCCATGCAGGTGGCGCACATGATGCAGACCTTTGAACGCGCCATCCTGCATGATGGGTTCAGCGTGGTGGAATGCCTCAGCGAATGCGTGATGTTCTATCCCGCGGCCTTTGATGACAGCCTGCCCCGCAAGGGCGGCGTGTATAATATCATCGACGAAACCCAGCATGATGTGGCCGATGATGTGGCTGCCTTCAAGCTTGCGGATGAGCCTGCTCCGGGGAAATTCGGCGTCTTCTACCAGAAACAGCTTCCCACCAAGAACAAGAAGGAGCTGGACTTCATCGCCGAATCTCAGGTAAAGGTCGCCGGCACCTCGCCGAAGGACCTTCTCAAGAAGCGTCTGGAAGTGATGCGCTAAGTTCGACCGCCTTGCCAAACAAGCGGCTTGCGTCGCGCGTCGTCTGCCTATCTATGATGGGCATGGCATATTTTTCCCTTCGTGCTGCGTTCGTGTGGCTGGCTTTGTTCGTGCTCTGTTCCTGCCAGTCCACCAACCGTTTGCTCAAGGCGGGAGCGGCCAAGCCTTCGCCGTTCCTGGAGCATCAGGCGCAGTTGACCACCTATCGGGAACGTCTGCCGTTCCATAAATTCTGGTGGCCGACGGATCGCAGCGCCATCAATCGCGCCGCGAAGCAGACCAGCATTTATATTGCGCCCGTGCGCCTGGACTTCCTACGGCAAATCAAGAAGCCCCTTCCACGCAAAGAAGTGGAAACTGGCAGCATTCTGCGACGCGAACGCGAAATGGCCTTCCTGCTGCGCAATGAATTTGGCAGGGCCTTCCTGCGTTCCCCTGCCCCGCGCTATCGTTTGGCGAGCAAGCCGAATCCTGAGTCAGTGACATTGGAGCTCGCCTTGGTCGAACTGAATCCGACCAGTCCCAAAGGCAATGCAGTGAAGACGGGGCTTAAGTTTGTCGTCGGTCCTATTGCTGGCCTCGGCAGTCTCCTCACCGCTGGCAACATCGCGATCGAAGGCAAGCTGCGCAACACGCGCACCGGCGAGCTGCTGTTCGAATTTGCCGATAACCAGGGCGACAAGATGACCTTTTACAGCCTGCGCGATTTCAGGCCTTACGGCCACGCTACCCACGCCATCACAGAGTGGGCAAATCAGTTTGAGGAGTTCACCCGCACTCCGGCTAATGTGCGGGTGAAGCCTTCGCTTTGCTTCACTTTGGACCCGCTTTGACCATGACCGTTCACACTCTCGATCTGTGTTTTCAAGACACGCCCGGCATCATTGCCGCGCACCTGATTCAAAGCGGCAATGCGCTCGCGCTGATCGAGACAGGCCCCGGCTCCTGTCATACTGCGCTGCTGAATTCATTGAAGACGCACGGCGTATCACCGAATGATATCAAGCATGTCTTCCTCACCCACATCCACCTGGATCATGCGGGCGGCGCTGGCTGGTGGGCCGAGCAAGGTGCACAAGTGTACGTGCATGGCAAAGGCGCCATGCATGTGATTGATCCGGCAAAGCTGATCGAAAGCGCCACACGCATCTATGGCGACCGCATGGAATCGCTCTGGGGTGCCATTCTGCCAGCGCCCGCCGAGCAGGTGACCATCCTGCGCGACGGCGAAAAGGTCATCATTGGCGATATTGAGATTGAGGCCTGGGATACGCCGGGACACGCCCGTCATCACCTGGCTTATGTGTTGGGAGACGTGTGCTTTACCGGTGATGTGGCTGGTGTCCGCCTGCAAGGTTGCGACTACCTTTCCGTGGCCGCCGCGCCGCCGCAGTTCGAGCCTGTGCCATACATAGCATCAGTTGACCGGCTGCTGGCCGCGAATTTCAGCAAGCTTTACCTCGCCCACTTCGGTGAGGTGAGTGATCCAAGCTCGCATTTGGACCGCTATCGTCATGCGATCGATGAGGTGTATCAAAATGTATCCGCGTGGATGAGCGAAGGCTTGCGAGGCGAGGAACTGGCAAAGCGTTACACCGCGAGCGAACGTCTCGTCTCTCGCCTTGATGAGGCGGAATGGGCGCGCTACGAACTGGCCAACGGTACGGCCATGTGTGCGGCGGGCGTTGAGTTGTATGTGACGAAGTCTACGGCGTAAAGTAGCCGCCTTCGCAAGAAGGTGGAAGGGAGCGGCTGCGTGCTTCGCATAGTCCAAGGCCCCACGCTCTTGCGAGCGCAGCTACTTTTCTAAAGGCTCCCTTCTATGGGGAGGGCAAACTACGGCACGAAAGGCCTCGGCAGTGTCCACATCGCCGCACCATCAGTCGTACTGATGAAGGTGGCGTGGAAAGGCTGGAACAATTTGGTAGCGCTGGCGTTCGCAGAATCGCCTTCATGCGTCCACTGCGGTGTGGTAGCAGAGAAGAAGAAGTAGCTGTCGTAAGCCGTAGCGCCCGGTGTCGCATCGCCCAGCCAGATCCGAATGCGGTCGGCCGAAGCAGCGGTCGTGGAGGCTGCAAAGCCCGCAGCCACTGTCATTTCACGCGAGGTCGGGCTCTGCGCCAGAGGCCAGCCGCCACCGATGAACCTGGCACCAGTCGTCAGCGGCAGCTTGAAGGCGTTGGCACGTACTTCGCCAACCAATGGCAGGGTGACGGCCACGCGGGCCTGGACCATGAGGCCTTCCGCAGGGCCAATGACTCGCGAGCCGACATCGGCACCCGTTGCATCACCATCCGTCACCCAGCGGGCTTGACCGGAGGCGTTGCTCAGCCACTTCACTTCATAGGCATTGCCGTTGAAGAACATCACACGGTCAGCCGTGGTGGCGGCATCGCTTGCATGCATCAAGGAAGGCGGCAGCAGGTCATTGAGCGTCTGGTGAGCACGCACCACGAGGCGCGAACCAGCCAGACCAGCAGGCACTGTGCTGCCGGATTCAACAGCGATCACTCTGTCCGTGGTGGCGGTTTCATCCAGTTCGAGGCGCAGGCCCTCGCTCGTGCCGTTGATGACTTCCAAATAGTAGGAGCGACCACTGACGAGAGCGCTGCGCAGGCCCACGGTGCTAACGCTGCCGGAGACATCAATGGTGCTGCTGGCGACGGACTTGACCGTGCCGGCGAAGACTTCCGTCTTCAGCAGCGGCATGGACACCGTGGTCTGGGCGACTGGCAATGAGTGCAGGCCGAAGGCGAAGACCGGCGTGACGCTAGTGGCTTCGGGCGTGCCGTTGTGGTCGCTGTCCATGGAGACCTTGAGGCGCACATAGCCGATCTGAGTGGTGCTGAAGAGGGCGGCGGCGCCAATATCGGTGTATCGCACTGTATCCAGGCCGTTGGCTCCCGGCTCGACGGCGGCGACCAGCGGCAGCGCTGTCCAGGTGGCGAGATCCGTGCTGCCCTCCAAGCGGTAGGTCAGATCGAGATGGCCGGTGGAGCGACGATGGAAGACGGCATCGATCTTGCCCGCGTTGACTTCCAGGCTAAACGGAGCCGAGGTCTGCACGCCAGCGCTGGCTTCAAGGCCCAGGGCATATTCGAGAAGGTTGTCGTACAGGTCGCCATCGGAGTTGTCATGCACGGCGTTGCTGCCGCCCAGGGTGTTCTGTTCCTGCCACATGGCGAAGGTATCAGGGATGGTGCAAAGCAGAGGAATGTTGTTGTCCACCGGGCACGGG
This sequence comes from Verrucomicrobiaceae bacterium, assembly GCA_028293175.1. Lineage (GTDB taxonomy): Bacteria > Verrucomicrobiota > Verrucomicrobiia > Verrucomicrobiales > Verrucomicrobiaceae > CAINXC01. The sequence continues at coordinate 4,036 of JAQGPI010000592.1, forward strand.
GCCGTGGGCTTAAGGTGCAGGGTGCGGTACCAGGGATTCGCGGCGACGGCGTAGCTGTTGAGGAAACCTGGGTTGGTGCTCGACTCTCCCGAACCAATTTTGGCGGTGCTGGTGGAGGTCCACACGCTGGTCAGCGCGGTGCGTGAGGTATCGAGGAAGTAGCCTTCCGGTGCGGTGACGGCGATGGTGTAATCACCCTCCGTATCGACCGCGAAGCAGTAATGACCGTTGCTGCCATCCTGATGCACGGAGGCAGCGCCAGGGCCCGTGACAGCCACCTTGCCGCCTGCCACGAGCTGGCCGGAGGTAGAACAATAGAACATGCCGGTAGGCTCGTAGGCCTGGAGGAAATCAATATTCGCCAGCGGCTGGCCGGTGGCATGCACACCCGTGCAATCCTTGGCGCCACCGTCTGTATCATACGTTGCTACACCGCCTGGCAGCATTTCCTGGATCACCAGGTAGTTGCCGGGAGGCACCGTAGTGAAGAGATAATTTCCGGAAGCATCCGTCATATCGGAAGCAATCGCACCCACGGCGGCTTCTGCGGGGGAGAGCACGCCATCACCATTCGGATCAGCGTAGAGATAGACCATCACGCCCACCAGCGCCACGTTCGACGAGGCCTGTGGATTGCCTTGAGCCGTAAGGTCGCGGCGCACGCGGCCCGCCAGCGGCGGTGCGGTAGTGGAGATGGTCATCGAGTAGTTGGCGGTACCGGTGACGCTGGTGTTGTCACGCGCCAGCACGATGAAGGAGTACGTACCGCCAGCCGTTGGAGTTCCAGACAGGATACCGCCTGGTGTCAGCGTCAGGCCCGGAGGCAGGCTGCCGCTCACTGACCACACATACGGTGCGGTGCCGCCGGTGGCGGTGAAGGTCTGGCTGTAGCTGGTGCCGACGGTCGCCCCAGCCAGCGTGGATGGATTGATCGTAATCAAGGCAGAGCCCGTGACCGTCAGACTGAACTGCTTGGAGGCGAAGGTATTGCTGTCCGTGGCCTTGAGGGTGAAAGTAAACGTGCCAGGAACCGTTGGAGTGCCCGAGACAACACCTGCAGAGGCCAAAGCCAAGCCGTTCGGCAGGCTGCCGCTGAGAAGCGACCATGTGTATGGCGTCTGGCCGCCAGCGACGCTAAAGGTCTGATTGTAGGCGGTGTTCAACTTCGGTGCCGAAAGACTGCCCTGCGTGGTGCTAATCGTCACGGGCGACAGAATGGTGACAGAGTAGCCAACGGTGGTGTAGGCGGCATTGGCATCCGTAGCACGGACCGAGAAGGAGTAGTTGCCCGCCGTTGTAGGCGTGCCCGAGAGGGTGCCGCTCGACTGGCTGAGGGCAAGACCTGGAGGCAGCGTGCCGCCTGTGACCAACCAGGTGTAAGGCGAGGTGCCGCCCGAGGCCACCAGAGTAGTGGAGTAAGCCGCACCCGTGGTACCTCCAGCGATGTTGGTGGGCGATACGGTGATGCCGCCGGCAGAGACAGTGAAGGTGTAGGACGCTGTAGCAGCCAGGCCATTGCTGTCCGCCGCCTTGAAGGTGAGCGTGGTGATGCCCGGAGTGGAGGCGACACCTGAGAGCATACCAGTCGTCTGGCCCAGGCTGAGGCCCGCAGGCAACGTGCCGCTGGCCACCGACCAGTAATAGGGCGAGGCACCGCCGGTGGCCGAGAGTGTCGTGGAGTAGTTCATGCCCACCGTTGCGCCGCCAAGACCGCTGGTGGTGATGGTCACAGGCGAAGCCGAAACCGTGAAGGCATAGGCGACGGAATTCGTGCGGCTGGCGTTGTCCGTTACCTTCACAGTAAAGGTTGAGTTGCCCGCTGAGGTTGGTGTTCCTGAGATGATGCCGGAGGTGGATCCCAAGGTGAGGCCCGCAGGCAATGCGCCGGAAACAACACTCCATGAGTAGGGGGCGGAACCGCCACTGGCAGTCAGCGCGGCTGAGTAGCTGGTGCCGAGCGCGCCGCCGGGAATTGTGACAGGGTTGATGGTGACAAGGGAAGAGCTGACGTTCAGCGCGTAGTTTCTCAGTGCCGTGATGCCATTGGCATCGGTGGCCTTGATGCTGAAGGTGGAGGTGCCAGGAGTGAGGGGCTGACCCGAGAGCACTCCGCTGGCGCTAAGTGTAATACCGGAGGGCAGCGTGCCGCTGTTGATATTCCAGGTATAAGGCGTGGCGCCGCCCGCCGCCGTGAGTGCCTGAGAGTAAGTCGCCGTTGTGGTGGCAGAAGGCAATGAGGCAGGGGTGATAGCAATGACTACTGGCAGCCTGAAGCCAAGGTCACGGGTGAAGTCGATGCTGGCATCGCCATACGCATCATCAGCCGTGCCGCCCTGGCCGAGTTCGCCCAGTGTGCCGGTGTTCGTTGGGCAGGTGCCGATGCCGAGGGTGAACACGGCGGTCTTGATGCCATTGGTACCAGGGTTCGCATCATAGATTGCATCCTGGCCCATCTGATCATCGCCGGAAGCCGTGCCCACACCAGCACCGGTCGGCACCACCATATTGGCCAGAGGCCCGCCAGCAAAGAAGGCAGTGGGCGAGATGTAGAGATAGTAGCTGCCGGGGACGAGGCCGTTGAAGGCGTAGTAGCCGCCGCCGCTGCTGGCACCGCTGCCAGTAGCACCGCTGCTTACAGCGGTGGCGACAGGTGAAGAGGAGGCAGGCGAATCACCCGAGCGGAACAGTTCCACCGTCACGCCGCCGATACCTACATCACCATCTGATACACTGAACTTGCCATCACCGTTGGCATCAAAGAACACCAAGTTGCCCACACCCACACCCTGGGTGAAGCCAAAGTCGATGGTGAGGTTGCCATTGCTGTCGTCAAGATCATCCATCGTGCCCTGCGCGCCGGTCTCCGCGCTCGCAGTCAGCGGCATGGCGTTGTAGGCCAGGGTGAACGGTGTGGAACTGATGCCGGTGGCGGCCGGGAAGACCGCATCAATGCCGTTCTCGTCCAGGTTATCATCCACCGCGCCTGAGGTGCCTGCACCCGTCGAGGATACACTGCCGAAGAGAGGCCCGCCGACACTGAATTCCGAAGCGGCCACATAGACGAAGTAATCGCCCGGCACCGTGGTGGTGAGAGTGTAGGTGCCATTCGCTGCCGTGGTCGCCGCTGCCACCGGCGTCACATTGGCTGCCTGCGGGTTCGTGCCAACGGGGAAGAGCTGCACCTTCACACCTGCCACGCCTGTATCGCTGGCATCGTACTTGCCATTGCCGTTCACATCCTTGAAGACCAAGTTGCCAACCGTCAGCGTCTTCGGAGCAAAGCCAAGGTCAATGGTCAGGTCCACATTTGCATCATTGCCGGAGGCATCGTCATCGGTTCCGTGGATACCGGTTTCAAGAGCCACTGGAGCCTGGCCTGCGGTGAGTGTGAAGATGCCCGAGCGAGCGCCTTCCGCGGTCGGATTGTAAGCGTCTTCCGTGTTCTCGCCCACATCATCGTCGCCGTTCACATTGGCGGCGGGGCATACGGTCGGCTTCAGATTTGCTAGCGCGCCGCTGGCGGTGAAGGCGGACGTAGGAACGAAAACGTAATAGGCTCCTGGGGGACATACGAAGCTATAGAGGCCGCCACCAGAGGTGGTCGTGGTCGCAACTGGTGTGCCGGAGGTTGGATTGCTGCTCGCGTTAAACAGCATGAGAGGCACGCCATCGACTGGCTGATCGATGCCAGGGTCATATCTGCCATTGGTGTTTACATCCTTGAACACGAGGTTGCCAGCGCCCATGCGAGGCACGAAACCAAAGTCGATGGTGAGGTTCACGTTGCCATCATTGCCATCATCCATGTTGGCTCCTGTGCCCTTTTCCTTGCCCGCATCCACAGGTGCAGTGCCGACCTGGAGATTCACCGGTGGGGATGAGATGCCGACGAATTCTGGATTGAGCGCATCAATGCCGTCTTCGTCCAAATTGTCGTCGTTGTTGCTGGCCGCCGCACCGTTGCCAGTCATGGAAAGCTTGTTGTACAGCGGCCCATTGCCCACCGGTCCGTTGTTAATGCTGATGCTCTCCTTGAAGTTATCCGCAGCAATGTGGGCCGTATAGGTTCCGGGTTGGAGACCCGTGAAGATATACCGCCCGCCATTGCTGGTTAAGGTGGACGCCACGGGGCTCGCATTGGCAGGGCCGTTGCTGCCCGAATACAGGAGGACCCACACGCCATCCACACCTTCACTGGCATCAAAGTGACCGTTGCCGTTTTGATCCACAAACACCACGTTGCCCACGCCCACCGTGGCCGCCGCACCTGGAGTGCCTCGGAATCCAAGGTCAATGGTCATGTTGCTGTCCTGATCGCGGCCCAGATGGGTGGTGCTCTGGAAGCCGGTCTCGGTGCCGCCAGTGCCGCTGAGAGGAGCCTGCCCATAAGCCAACACGAACTGGATGGAATTGATACCTGTGACGTCCGGGTTGGGTGCGTTCAAAGTGTCTTCATTCACGCTGTCGTCCACCCCATTGTCCTGACCGAAGCCCGGTGCCGGTGTGTGGCTGGCGAGCGGCTTGCCAGAGGCAAATTCGGAGGCAGGGATGACAATGAAGTAGCTGCCCGGCGTGCGGGTGAAAAGCTCATACGAGCCACGGTTATCGGAAATGGTTTCCGAGACCGGCGTCGTCGTACCTGGGATGGCACCCACGGCATAAAGCTGGAGTTTCACACCAGCGATGCCTTGGTCGCCCGAATCAAATTTGCCGTTCTGATTCACATCGCGGAACACGAGGTTGCCCACGCAGAGCGGATCTGGAGTGAAGCCAAAGTCGATGGTGAGATTGGTGTTCGTGTCCTCGGCATCATCCGAAGTCTTGTCGACGCCTGTTTCACCTGTGGTCGAGGTAGGCTGTTGGGCGAGCAACAGGGTTACCGGGAAGCTTCTCACTCCATACAGTTCGGGCAGTTCTTCATCAACGCCGTCTTCATCCTTGTCGTCATCCTGGAAGAGCGACTGCGTGCCGCTGCCTGAGGTGACCACAGATGAGGAGGAATGCTCCAGGGGCCCGCCTGTTTGGAAGTTGGCTGGCGAGACGTAAACGATGTAGGTGCCAGGGGCGGCGTGGAACAGATAGCGGCCACCATTCGAGGTGAGGGTGCTGCTCACGAAGGTAGGGCTGCCGCCTTCCACCTGACTGTAGAGTTCCACCGCCACGCCATCCACACCGACATCCACTCCGGCATCGTACTTGCCATTGCCATTGTTATCACGGAACACGAGGTTGCCGACGCCCACACGGTCGGCGAAACCAAAGTCCTGCGTTAGGTCCACATTCTTATCCACCAGGCCATTGATGCCGTCATCATCGGTGCCATAGAGGCCTAGCTCGCCGCTGGTCACGCCAGTGCCGAAGGGCAGGCTGCCTGGAGTCAAAGAGAAGATCGGGGTATTGATGCCACGAATGTCAGGCTCGGAATCATCGACACCGTTCTCACCTGTATTGTCATCACCCGCAGGGCTGGCTACCATGCTCATCTTGTTCACCAGCGCATGACCGGTGGTGAACATGCTGCCCGGCACTCGAAGGAAGTAGTTGCCGGGAATCAGGTTGGT
>JAQGPI010000607.1 GCA_028293175.1 Verrucomicrobiaceae bacterium
TTCCGGATCATTGGCAGAGAGCACTGCAATCGCCTGCTGTTTCTCCGCTATACCTGAAGCTTTCATTGCCAGTTCCAGATGCACATGAGCATCCTGTGGAAAACGCCGCGCGGCTTCCCGTACTAGCTCTTCATCACCAGTGAGCCGAGCTGCCGTAAGCAAGCTCTCGGCATCACGATGGTTTTCCCGCAAATAGCCCTGCAATTGTTCCAATGTCAGCTTCAACTTCTCTCCATTGAGCATTCTCAACAGCAACGAGTTGTTTGGGGCAGCGGGAAAGATTGGAACGGCGGCACCCACGCCACTTGCGGGTACACCTACTTCAGGAGTTCCGGAAATCGCCATAGACGGCTTCTCAACATCCACTCCATAATCTCTACGTCCCGCCCACCATGCGATGCCCAGCGCCAGAGCTAAGCAAGCTAAGATGAAAAAGCGTTTTCGCATGAAGGTACGTCCCACCCCTTCGGCTAGTTTTCAATCAAATCCTTGTTTCCGCACAGTTCCCAACGCGAGCCACCGGCGAAGTGAACGCCTGTCAGCCGCTGCCAGGGTACAAGGCCGGATGAGATTCTCCGTGAGCGGTCGCATGACGTTCGTGGACCAGCTATGTTGTTCCTTCATTTCCTTGATGCCCTATCGCTGCGGCCTGCTAGGTTCCCCGCATGCGCCCGGAAGCCGAACTCCTGAAGCAGGTATCCCTGTTTCAGTTCCTTGATGACAACGAACGGTCAGAACTGGCCGCTCAGTTGGATGTGGTGACCTTTGCTGCCGGCCAGGAGATCTTTCACTACGGTGATCCGGGGGACTCGCTCTACGTGATCAATTCCGGCGAGGTGGAGGTGTTCATGAAGAACCACACGGGCGAACGCATCGTGCTGGAGACCTCCACACGCGGGGATTTCTTTGGCGAGCTGTCGCTGCTCGACAACGGATCACGCACGGCTTCGGTCGTGGCGACCCAGGAGACGGAAACATTGCGGCTGGAACGCGCTGACCTTGAGGCCTTCCTTCGCCGGTGCCCGCAGGCGGTGATGGAACTGCTGGCGGCGATGGGCAAGCGCCAGCGCGTGACCGTGGAGCAATTGCGCCGCACCGCCACACGCAACGTAAACGAAGAGGCTGACGACAAGCGTTCAGTAGTGCAAAAGGCGGCGGATTGGATTGCTGAATTCTCTGGCAGCATCCCGTTTCTGATGCTGCATGTCGTCTTCTTCACCGTCTGGCTAGTGTTGAACACGGTGTCGATCCCAGGATTCAAACCTTTCGATCCGTACCCTTTCGGGTTCCTAGCCTTGGTCGTCTCCCTGGAGGCCATTTTCCTTTCAGTGTTCGTGCTCCTCAGCCAGAACCGGCAAGTGGCCAAGGAACGGGTGCGGGGCGACATCGAATACGATGTGAACTTGAAGGCTGAACTGGAGATCGCTCATCTGCACGAGAAGGTGGACCGCCTGACCGCCACGGTGCTGTCGAAGCTGGACAAACTCGACAAGGGCAGCCGCTAAGCGCTCACGCCAGCATTGGTGGCTCCATGCCAAACTCAGGCACTTGCACGCACACGGCGCGACCGGAGGAGGTGGCACCAAAGAACGCACCGTTTACACGGCTTTCGCTGCCTACTTGCATATAGCTGTTGTATTTGAAGTGGCGACCCGGCTCCAAGCGCGGAAACTTGCCCACGACGCCATCGCCTTCCACTACCTGAGTGAGGCCTTCGCTGTCGCGGATTACCCATTTGCGGCCGAAGATGGTCACGGTTTCCTCGGACTTGTTATCGATGGTAATGTAGTAAACGAAGGGATGCGGCTTATCCGGCGGCGCGCTGAGCGAGGGATCATACACCACGTCGTCAACCGATGCTGTGAGACCGGGAAGCTGTTCAAAGTGGATGGTCACGGCTTAAGATGGCATGAACAGCGTGAAAAACAAGCGCGGCGGACCATTCTTCCACCGGCAAAAAAAATGACAGGACGCCTCCGTCTGGGTGGTTCTATAAGGCGCATGAAGTTTCCTCTCATCTTCTGCCTGCTCTTCCTCCATATCGTGGCATTGGCAGGACCATCGCTCTCTCATCCTGGCTTCGAAACACGTGAACTAGAGGGATGGACGGTGTTGGTGAGCAAACCACTGTTAAGGGCCGAGCCCGAGTCAGTTGCCAAGGCCCTGGATCTTCTGCAAGGTCAGCTCGTCGGCATCCGAAAGGCCGTGCCCGCACCCGCCGTGGCGCAATTGCAACGCGTGCCGCTGTGGTTCACTCCTCTGCCTGCCGACATCAAACAGCCGCGTGCGGAGTACCATCCCGGCGCTGAATGGCTGAAGGCGCATGGCAGGGACCCAGCGATGGTGAGAGGCGTGCAATTTTGCAACATCGGCATCTTTGAACAGGAGCTGTCCCGCATGCCGCAATTCACCCTGCACGAACTGAGCCATGCGTTTCATGACCAAGTGCTCGGATTCGACAACGCGGAGATCATCGCAGCCTATGAGCAGGCGAAAGCCAGCGGAAGCTATGACCATGTGCAGCGGCGTAATGGCGCTGGCCATCAGGACACCACTGACAAGGCGTACGCCATGACCAACGCCAAGGAGTACTTCGCCGAGTGCAGCGAGTCTTACTTTGCCCAAAATGATTTCTTCCCCTTCAACCGGCAAGAACTTAAAAGGCACGATCCGCGCATGTTCTCCGTGCTGGAGAAGGTGTGGGGCGTGGCGCCCCGCTAGTCTTCTTCGTCTGTCATCAATCCATGAAAGCCCTGCATCTTCTCCCATTCCTTGCCTTTGCCGCGATGGCCCAGGCTGCCGACCCCGCGCTTAGCTTCAACGACCCGAAGGCCCAGCGGTATGATATCACCGCAAGAGCCAGTGAGATCGATCCGAACGCCAAAGAACATCCGGAGATCGACTTCGTTTTCACCAAGAGCGGAAAACCTTCGGATATTGAGCATGCGGCGGTGGATACACGAGTCGCACCGCGCGGCAAGCTGGTGATCTGGCTGATGGGATACCCTGCGCCTCTGTTTGATCGCGTGACCAGCTATGGGCTGCACGCCATCCAGGTGCATTACGCCAATGGCTGGTTTGGCAAATTTGGCAAAGATTCGCCGGGTACGGATGGCCAGTTACTGGGCAATATTCGGTTGGAAGCGGCCACAGGAGAAGACGTGAGCCGGCTGGTCAGCATTCCCAAGCCCGATGGCATGATGGAGCGCGCTTATCAATTTGTGAAATGGCTCGCCACTCATCACCCCGAAGGCAAATGGGATACCTTTCTCACCGCCGATGGCAAGGGTCTGCGGTGGGATAAGGTGATCATCTCTGGCGCCTCACATGGGTCCACGACCGCAGCGCGTTTTGCCAAGCATCAGAAGGTTGATCGCGTAGTGGCCTTCTGCGGCCCACGCGATCAATATGAGTCCTGGCAGGCGCTGCCCTCCGCAACACCAGCCAACCGTTACTTTGCCTTCAGCCATGTACTGGACGGCGGCTGGTCGGGCGGCCACTACTGCCGCTCTTGGGAGATGCTGGGCCTGCATCAGTTCGGCCCTATCGTGAACATCGATGAATCCAAGCCGCCCTATGAAAACACCCGCCGCCTGATCACCAAGGCGGATGTGAAGGGCGACGCCAACCGAGCGCATGGCTCCGTAGTGCCGGGCAAATCATCGCCCACCGATGCAGAAGGCAAGTTTCTGGATGAAGACGTGTGGCGCTACGTGTTCACAGCACCTGTTGAGGTTACTGGATCGCCTGCTGAACCTGATCCCGCCTGCTTGAAGGATCTGCCGAAGGAAGAGAAGAAGCCGAAGAAGAAAAAGTAGCCGTTACCACGTGTTAAACGAGCGCACTTCTTCATCTGTCAGCCAGCGCCACTTCCCGGGCGGCAGGTCGCTCGTTAACACAATGGAGCCGATGCTCTCCCGGTGGAGGCCGGTCACGCGATTGCCTACGCGGTGGAACATGCGCTTCACTTGATGATAGCGGCCTTCCACTAGCGTCAGTCTCGCCCGCCGCTCTCCGATGATCTCCAGCATCGCAGGCTTGGTGGTGATGTCTTCCGTGTGAAAGTAGAATCCTGCGGCGAAGGCCTCCACGTCTTCCGCCTTGATGGGCTCTTCCGTATCCACCAGATAGACCTTAGGCACGCTGTGATCAGATTCCGTGATGCTTTTGGACCAGCGCCCATCGTTGGTGAGCAGCACTAAGCCGGAGGTATTGCG
>JAQGPI010000610.1 GCA_028293175.1 Verrucomicrobiaceae bacterium
CGGCGACGGCACGCCATTAAAGCCGAAGAGCGATCCCGCGAAGAAAACGGTTTCCAAGAAGCCCGCTTCCTCTGAGAAAAAGAGCGTCGCCAGCAAAGAAACGCCCGCACCTGCCAAGCCCAAGGAACGCGATCTGGATTCCGAGTTTGGGAAGACTACGACGGAGGAGGGCACGGCCAAATCGGTAAATCTCACCGACAAGTTCAAACCCTCCACCGACGCTGCCACCGCAAAAACCACGAATACGCCCGAGACCCCCGCAGCCACTGAGGGCGGCGTTTCCCTGCCTCCGATCGACAGCAGCTTTGAAGTGGTGAAGTACGAGGGCCGCGACTACGTGACCGCCGAAAGCATGCACCGCTTCTACCGGTTCAGCAGCTTCAAAGTGGATGGCAAACGTGTCATTCTCAGCAATCCCACGCTCATTCTGAAAGCCGATATCGGCAGCCAGGAAATGCTGATGAACAACATTAAGTTCATTCTCAGCTACCCGCTCACCACGGTGAACGGCAAGCCCGCTTTCTCGCGCCTGGACCTATGCAAGCTGATCGATCCAGTGCTGCTGCCCAATCATATCAGCGATGCTGATCCCTTCGATACGGTGGTCGTCGATGCCGGGCATGGCGGCCATGATTCCGGTGCCAAGGGTGTGTATGGTTACGAAAAGGATTTCACCCTGCAAATGGCACTGACAGTGAAGACCGCGCTTCTGCAGCGAGGCCTTAAGGTGGTGATGACCCGCAGCACGGATGAATTCATCACGCTCGGTGGCCGTGCCGAGATTGCCAATGCCACGCCACACAGCATTTTCCTGAGCCTGCATTTCAACTCCAGCGGCCCGGAAGCAAATGGCATCGAGACCTTCGCGCTGTCGCCCCAGGGCTCCGCTTCCACCTTCATGGGCCAGCGTTCTTCGGATTACCACTCGTTCACCGGCAATCACCAGGACTCGGCGAATATCGCTCTCGCCACCGCCGTGCATGCCATGGTCATCCACCGGTTCAAGCTGGTGGATCGTGGCATTAAGCGCGCCCGCTGGAGCGTCCTCACCGGCTGCAACCGCCCCGGCATTCTGTTTGAGGGCGGCTTCGTCACCAATGGCACCGAGTGCCGCCTGATCGCCTCCACCACTTATCGCATGGCGGTGGCTAACGCCATCGGCGATGCCATCGTAAACTACCGCCGCGCGCTTCAGCCTCGCCTGGGGCAGCAGCCCTCTGCTAAGAGGCCGTAGGCCAGTCGTCGGCCACATCGCTATTCAAAACCACCGAAAGGGAAAGCTCATGACGACCTTTAGCACATCCCGCGAAATCCCCGCATCCGTGGAGGAAGTCTTTGCCGCGATCAGTGATCCGGAGCGCCTCGCACGATGGTGGGGGCCAGCCGGTTTCACCAATACCTTCAATGTCTGCGAGTTCCAAAAGGGCGGGCGCTGGTCGTTCGTCATGCACGGCCCCAATGGCGCCAACTATCCCAACGAGAACGTGTTTGCCGAGATCGAACCGCCAGTGAAGGTTGCTATCCAGCATGTCCCGGAGCCAAAGTTTATCCTAACCATCGGCTTGGCTTCATCGGCAATGGGAACGCTGGTGTCCTGGGCACAGGCATTCGAGAACTCCGAAGTGGCTGGCCATATTGAGCACATCGTCGTTCCAGCTAACGAGCAGAACCTTGATCGCCTCTCGGCTGAGGTCTTGGGTTAACCGTGGCGTCCTAGCCAACAGGAAAGCCGCAGGTTTTGCTTTCAGGCTGGCTCCTGAAAAGACGCTCTAAGTTTGGGCGCGTCCTAACCAACGTCCACGTTGACCACCGGCCCATCGGCTTTACTTTCGTCCCCCTCTTTAACTACGCCAATTCCATGAGCCAGCCTACGACCGCCATCACTCCGCGCCGCGACGAAGATTTTCCCGAGTGGTACCAACAAGTCGTCCGCGCGGCCGACATGGCTGAAAATTCCGAAGTGCGCGGCTGCATGGTCATCAAGCCGTGGGGCTACGGCATCTGGGAAAACATCCAGCGTCACCTGGACGCGAAGTTCAAGGAAACCGGTCATCAGAACGCTTACTTCCCCCTGCTCATCCCTTTGAGCTACCTGGAAAAAGAAGCGCAGCATGCCGAGGGCTTCGCTACCGAGTGCGCCGTGGTCACACATCACCGTCTGGAGACTCAAAAGCAGCCCGACGGCACGATTAAGATGATCCCGACCGGCGAGCTGGCGGAGCCTTTTGTCATCCGTCCTACTAGCGAGACCATCATCGGCGCGGCTTTTGCCCGCTGGGTGGAAAGCTACCGCGACCTGCCGCTGCTGATCAATCAGTGGTGCAACGTCATGCGCTGGGAAATGCGCCCGCGCCTGTTCCTCCGCACGGCTGAATTCCTCTGGCAAGAAGGCCATACTGCGCACGAAACCGCCGAGGAAGCGATGGTGGAAGCCAAGACCATGCATGCGGTGTATGAGGACTTCCTGCGCAACTACCTGGCCATCCCCGTGATCCCTGGCGAAAAGACCGCCCGCGAGCGTTTCCCTGGCGCGCTGAACACCTTCACCGTGGAAGCCATGGTGCAAGATCGCAAGGCCATCCAGGCTGGCACCTCGCACTTTCTGGGGCAGAATTTCTCCAAGGCCGCAGGCATTGAGTTCCTGGGCCGCGACAACAAGAAGCAGCTCGCCTGGACCACGAGCTGGGGCGTGAGCACACGCATGATCGGCACCCTCATCATGGCCCATGGCGATGATGACGGGGTAATCATTCCACCCCGCGTGGCCCCCCAGCAGATCGTCATTCTGCCAGTCACTCCGAAGGCCGAAACACGGCAGGAAATCATTGATGCCTGCGAAGCATTGGCCAAAACACTGCGCTCCCAGCTTTACGAAGGCGAGCCAGTGCGCGTGCATGTGGACAAGCGTGACCTCCCCGGCGGCACCCGCAACTGGGAATGGATCAAGAAGGGCGTGCCTTTGCGTGTGGAAATCGGCCCGCGCGACATCACCAGCCGCTCGGTGATGGTGGGCCTTCGCGCACAAGGTGCCAAGGCGAAGGAGGCGATGCCCAAGGAGGACTTCATCCAGAACGTCTCCAAC
>JAQGPI010000107.1 GCA_028293175.1 Verrucomicrobiaceae bacterium
CGGATGTGCGGCAGTGGCTGATTGAGCGCATCGAGGCACGTCCCCACCAGCCCGTTCCCAATGCTGCCGAGCAGAAGAATCTGCTTCGCTGGCTGCTGGAGCCCGAGACCTTCGAGCGCTTCCTGCATAAGCGTTTCGTGGGCCAGAAGCGCTTCTCCATTGAGGGCGGCGAGGCAAGCATTGTGGCCCTGCAAACGCTGCTGGAAGACCTGCCAAGGCACGGGGCCAAGGAAATCATCATGGGCATGTCCCATCGTGGCCGCCTCAGCGTGCTGGCCAATTTCTTGAAGAAGCCGCTGGAAATGCTCTTCTATGAATTCAGCGAAAATTACGTGCCCAACATGGTCGCTGGCGATGGCGACGTGAAATATCACCTGGGCTTCGAGAGCGTGCGCAAGACCTCTGGCGGTGAGGATATCACCGTCAATCTGGCCGCGAATCCCAGCCATTTGGAAGCCGTCGATCCCGTCGTGGAAGGGAAAGCCCGCGCCCGCCAGCGTGCGCTCAATGACATAAAGGACCGTAAAAAAGTCATTCCGGTGCTGCTCCACGGCGATGCTGCCTTTGCCGGCCAAGGCTTGGTAGCGGAAGTGCTGAATCTCTCGCAACTCCCCGGCTACACCACCGGTGGCACGATTCACATCGTGGTGAACAACCAAATCGGCTTCACCACCTCACCGGAAGACGCCCGCAGTTCCTATTACTGCACGGACGTGGCAAAGATGATCGAGGCCCCAGTCTTCCACGTGAACGGCGACTGCCCTGTGGAAGTGGCCTGGGTCACCCGTCTGGCTATGGAATACCGCCAGACCTTCGGCGCCGACGTCATTATCGACATCGTTTGCTACCGCCGTCATGGTCACAACGAGACGGACGAGCCAGCCTTTACCCAGCCTAACATGGCGCGCTCGATTGCCGAGCACCCCACTCCCTCAACCGTCTTCCGCAAGCAGCTTGCAGCCCAGGGCCTCGTTAGCGAGGAAGACTCTGCCGCGTTGCAAAAGGAGATCGAAGAGCATCTCGAAAACGGCGTGCGCAATCTCGCCGATGCGGAATCCAAAAAGGGCGACAATCCTTATGAAGGCACCGGTGCTACGCCGCAGCTTGCCTATGACTACGCCCCAGTGAACACTGGAGTGGAAGCAGTTGAATTGAAAGCTCTGGCCACCCGTTTGTTGCAAACACCCGAAGGCTTCCACCTTCATCCCACGATTCAGAAGCGCTTCCTCGCCGCACGTGCCAAGGCCGTCGAAAGCGGCGAAGGCTTTGACTGGGGCCACGGCGAAGCACTCGCCTTTGGCACTCTCCTCGCTGAAGGATTGGGCGTTCGCCTTTCCGGTCAGGATGTGCGTCGCGGCACCTTCAGTCACCGTCACTGCGTGCTGTATGATACACAGACCCGCGAGCGCTACTTCCCGCTCAAAAACGTGGGTGGAAACCAGGGCCAGTTCTGCGTTTACAACTCACTGCTCAGCGAGGCCGCCGTACTCGGCTTCGACTATGGTTACTCCCTGCTCGCCTCTCAGGTGCTCATCTGCTGGGAGGCGCAGTTTGGCGACTTTGTCAACGGTGCCCAGGTCATCATCGATCAATTCATCGCCAGCGCTGAATCCAAGTGGCAGCAGGCCAGCCATCTCGTGCTTCTGCTCCCCCATGGCTACGAAGGCCAGGGTCCCGAGCACAGCAGCGCACGCCTTGAGCGCTTCCTCCAGCTCAGTGCTGGCGGCAACTGGCAGGTGTGCAACCTAACCACGCCCGCACAGTACTTCCACGCCTTGCGCCGCCAGTTAAAGCGCGAGACCCGCAAGCCGCTGATCATGATGACGCCGAAGAGCCTCCTGCGCCACCCGCAGGCCGTCTCCAAGCTCAGCGACATGGCGGAAGGCACCACCTTCCGTGAGGTCCTTGATGACGAAACCCTCGCCACGCCGCCTGAGCGCGTCACCCGCCTCATCTTCTGCTCTGGCAAGGTATACTACGATTTGCTCGAGTTCCGCGAGAGCAACAAGATCAAGAACGCTGCGATCATCCGTATCGAGCAGCTCTATCCTCTGCATTACGACATGCTGAAGGCTATTGTGGCCCGCTATCCGCGCGCTCAAAAGAAGTGGGTCTGGTGCCAGGAAGAGCCTCGCAACATGGGTGCATATCACTACATCCGTTCACGTCTGGAAGCCGTCTCCCAGCACGATCTCCGCTACGCCGGTCGCGAACGCAGCAGTAGCCCCGCCGTGGGCAGCAAGGCGATCCACACACTGGAGCAGGAGAATCTGGTGGAAGCAGCGTTCAGCGTTTAACGCCGGTCCGTGAGCCGATGGAATGATGGGCTAATGCTGAAATTTCAGCTATCTGGCTATCAACCATCAGCTCTCATCGATCAACTGACCGCCTGCGGGAAAACTCTCCGGAAAACATCCCCACCTTTTCCCTCTTCCACCACCCCCCTGTGGCTTTGCGCTCCTCCGGCGTGGTGAAATGATAGCGATACTGCACAACGCGTATCGCCCGGATATTATCGATGGGGAACGGTGGTTCGCCTAACAAGTCCCATACAGGCTGGCGTTGCTCCAGCAGAGCGGAGAGGAAGGCCCCAAACCACTGTAAGCCCGAGCGTGGGTCCATGTCGCGCTGTGGCACAAAACCTGGGTGCAGAGCGGCAAACCACATCTGCCAGTCGAGCCTTGGCTGATAAGGGGCTACGAAACGAGGAGCCTGCATGACATCTCCCGGCTTCCATTTGAACGGCAATTCCCGCCAGAGCAAAAGATCCTCCGTCACTTCCACACTCAACTCCAACCGCTCGGTGGTCATGCTCTGGAACAATCCATAAGCATTAACGCTGCGCCAGGGGCTCACATATTTTCCATAAGCCGTGGCCATTCCTTCGGCTGACTTCAGCTTGTAGCCAGGAATGCGGCCTACTAGAAACTCATCTGCTGCCACGAGGCTGAAAAGAGTGAGCACGACGATTGCTGCCGACGAAACGGCATGCCGCCAATTCCAGTGTTGCACCGGCACCTCCGGCCGCCGCAACCAGCGTTTTACAAAACCCGGCCACCAGCCGTCGTCCAGCAGCGTGAGCGAAAGGAAGATGGTGAGCAGGTTAAAGAAGTTGTAGCTGCCTGTTAGGCCCACCCCGCCCATGAGCAGGCTGAACCCAACGCACGCGGCAAGCCGTCCCCCCCGTCCCAGCCACAGCACAAAGGGCAGGCCCAGCTCAATGAAGTACATGATGCCGCAGTCAAGCTTATGGACCGAGAGCGGCAAGTTGTGCGCCCACCAGGAAAGTACATTGGGCAGCGGCTGCGTTTCGAAATGATAGGTCAGCGCCGTCAGGTCCGCCCATGGTTTGTCCCCACCGCCGATCTTCACATAACCGGAAAGAAACATCAGACGGAACAGCAGCCAATGCATCAAAAACACCGCGCCCGGCGGCGCATCAGGTCGTCGTTCCCCGATGCGCCACGCCCACAACCGCCATGGTGCCAGAAACAAGCACAGCAACCCGGCCTCCAGCAGCAGTGCATCCCATTGGAAGCCCATGAACACCCCTCCCGTGCCCGCGATGGAGAGATAGCCCAACCACAGCAGCGCTAGCAACGGGCCCTGCCATATACCCACAATCACCAGCACCGAAATCGCCACGCCCGCCCAGCATACCTGATGCATCAGTTCATCGCTGTAGTGCCAGTAAAACAAGCACGGGTAGTCCTTGAGCAGGCTCACATGCTCACGCGCCTCATAGGCATGCACGTTCTCCATCAACTGTTTTGCGGGCAATATCCCCTGTTCACCCACCAGCCCATCGCACTGCACCACCCACGACCAGAACGCAATCAGGTAGCACACCGCCAGCAGCCGGGGAAACAGCCAGCGCACCACGCGATACGTTGGCGCTGGGCTGCCCCACAGGCGTTTGATCCGATCAAGCATCATAGTATTCAAGCAAGCATCGTCTGCGGTGACAAGTTGCGCGCCACCATTTGCGTTGCCAACATCTCCATCCACCGGTATTTCCGCGCCCGACATGCTGCATCAACTCATTACTACATGGTTCTCCTGGGTTCAAGACTGGGGCTACTGGGGCGTCGCCCTCCTCATGGCCATGGAGAGCTCTATCTTCCCGGTTCCCAGTGAAGTGGTGATCCCTCCGGCCGCCTTTCTGGCTGCTCAGGGCAAGATGACCGTCTGGGGTGTCACCCTCGCCGGCACCGTCGGTTCATGGGTTGGCTCTGCGATCACCTATGGCATCAGCCGCTGGCTCGGCCGTCCCTTCGTGCTAAAGTTCGGCAAGTACTTCTTCATCGGGCCTGAGAAACTGGCCCGCGCCGAGGTATTCATGGCTCGCTACGAGGCCGGCGGCATCTTTTTCGCCCGGCTATTGCCCGTCGTCCGCCATCTCATTTCCATCCCCGCCGGTATCGTGCGCATGCCCTTCGGCAAGTTCAGCCTCATGACCACTATCGGCTCCGCCATCTGGTGTTCCGTCCTCACTTGGTATGGATACGGCGTGGCCCAGCGCAACCCCGAGCTCATGAAGGACCCTGAAGCCCTCATCCACGCCATCAAGCACGAAAGCCTGTGGTTCGTGGCCGGTATCATCGTGATCGGCGTGCTTTACTTTCTGATGCTGAAGATGACCGCTCCGAAAGCACTGCCGTAAGTCCCTTGCTACATGTGCAGCGTGAGAGAACTTCGGCTTAGCTCGACATAGTCACCTTGAGATAGCATCACAGTCAGTTCATTCCAATTAGCCCGCAGTAGGTGAATGAGGTCGTTGTTGGTGATATTGCCTGTGGTGATAAACAAAAGTTTGGGCGGCTCGCCCTTCAATAAAAAACTGTCCACAAAGTCGCTGTCCTTGGTAATTACCACACGCTGTTCTTGCACGGCAAGGCGGGTGATAACTGAATCCGTGCTAAGATTGCGCGCAGGCAGATCCAGTGTGTGAATGGCATCTTCGCCCATGGCAGCAATTTCATATGCCAGTCTGCGCGGAAGCTGCGCATCAACAATGAATTTCATATCAACACCGGCTCGATACGCTTGGTCCGCACAAGGCGTGATGCCCAAGCAATGGCGGCAAGTAGGTCCTCGGCTTCCAAGTCCTCATAATCCGCCAGGATTTCCGAATGCGTCATGCCACTGCTGAGCAGTTCCAGCACAAACTCCACAGGATATCGCAGCCCACGAATGCAAGGTTTGCCATGGCAAACGTCGGGAGAAGAAGTGATTCTGGAAAGCAGCGCATTCTCGCTCATGGTTTTTATCGTAATGCATGCGGCTGAATTTACAAGAGTGGCGAGACCATATCACCGCCGACGCTGATGGAATCAGGGTAGGTGCAGCCAACGAATAGCAACGGGGGCTCCAATGACCCATAAAACAGGGCAGGCTAACGCGATCCCAATAAAAAGGCAGGTGGTACGCTCACCTGCTTTACCTCTTTTGAAATCATTAACAGTCGCTGCGACAAGAGCGCACACAAATACCACCCCAAGCGTCACGGTCAGAAAGAGAAGGCTGATGAGCCCCTGACCATGCGCCAAAAATATCGGAAATTTCATAAGCGATCTGTTATTTCCAGTATACCACCGCCTCCCCTTGAGACTCAAAACCTGCTTTCGCTACCTACACAATCAGCATGCAATCCCCATAGCTAAAGAAACGATACCTCTCACGCACAGCTTCCTCATACGCACGGCGAATCAAATCGGTGCCCGCCAATGCGCTAACAAGCATGATCAGGCTACTCTTCGGCAGATGGAAATTGGTCAGCAACGCGTTCACTGCTTTGAACTCATAGCCAGGATAAATGAAGATGCTGGTATCGCCCTGATCGGCCACCACGCGGCCATGTTTTTGCGCCACGGATTCAAGCGTGCGGCTGGCGGTGGTGCCCACGGCGATCACGCGTTGAGCCTTTGACACGGCCTCCGCCGTGGCTTCCGAAACTTCGTAGCGTTCGCTGTGCATGAGATGGTCCGTCACCTTCTCAGCCTTCACCGGTTGGAAGGTGCCCACTCCTACATGCAGAGTAACAAAAGCATGCGGCAGCGCGGCCATCACCTCGGGTGTAAAGTGAAGCCCGGCGGTGGGTGCGGCAATGGAGCCGCGATGCTTGGCGAAGACCGTCTGATAGCGTTCGCGGTCATCGGGCCGGTCATCGCGATTCATGTAGTGCGGCAGGGCCAGATGGCCGTGCTTGTCTTCATCGGGAGGTGACCCTGCCCATCCAATGATGCGCTCGCCGTTTTCGAGCACTTCAATGACCCGCCCCGTGGCCTCGCCAATGGCCACTTCATCGCCCAGGCGGAATTTCTTGCCGGGACGGATCATGCAGCGCCAGCGCAGCGGCGTCAGTGCTTCCAGGCGAAGCACCTCCCGCTTGCCGTCGGGCGTGAAGAACCGCGCGGGCACCACGCGGGTGTCGTTGAAGACAAACAAATCTCCTGCCCTGGAAAACGAGGGAAGATCAGCGAACTGGCGGTGCTCGATCTCACCCGTCTCGCGATGCACCACCATCATACGCGAGGCCGCACGATTGGCCAGCGGCTCCGAAGCGATCAGCTCAGGAGGCAGATGATAGTCGAAGTCAGCGGTGAGCATGGCTGCACCGCTACACGGTGAGAATATCCTTCTCTTTGGAAGCGAGGTGTTTCTCCACGTCGGCAATGCTCTTGTCCGTCATGGTCTGCACTTCCTTCTCCATGCGATGAAGATCGTCCTCCGTGATCGAGCTTTCCTTCTCAGCGGCCTTCAAGCCTTCGATGGCCTTTTGGCGCACCTTGCGCACCGCAATACGGGCGTCTTCGGCCATGCCTTTGACCATCTTCACCATCTGCTCACGGCGCTCTTGGGAGAGGACAGGAATAGGCAGGCGGATCACCTTGCCTTCAATGGAGCCGTTCAAGCCCAGCCGCGATTCCTTGATCGCGCGGTCAATGTCCTGAAGCGTGCTGATATCGAAGGGCTCGATGCGGATCAGACGCGGATCAGGCGTGCTGATCATCGCCAGTTGCTTCAGCTTCATGTTCGAGCCGTAGGCACGCACATGCACGTCCAGGTTCTCGACCAATGCTGGCGAAGCCTTGCCCGTCCGTACGGCGGAAAACTCGTGGAGGGCGTATTCAACGGCCTTGGCCATGGTATCTTCGGCCTCTAGGATGATCATGTCTGCGTCCATAATAATGAAGGATTAGGCGGCAATCGTGGTGCTACAAGTACCGGAAACAATGGTACCAATGGGATCACCCACGAGCGCCCGGCGCACGTTGTCAGGCTCCTCCATGCTGAAGACGACGATGGGCATGTTGTTTTCGCTGCAAAGGCTGAAAGCGGTGGCATCCATGACGCCGAGCTGACGGCTCAGCGCTTCCTTGTAGGTGATCGAATCAAAGCGCTTGGCGGTCGGATTCTTCTTCGGATCACTGTCGTAAATGCCGTCCACCTTGGTGGCTTTCAGCACCGCATCGGCAGCCATTTCGCTGGCACGCAAGGCGGCGGTAGTATCGGTGGAAAAGAACGGGTTGCCGGTGCCGGCTGCGAAGATCACCACGCGGCCCAGTTCCAGATGGCGCATCGCCACGCGGCGAATGAAAGGCTCGGCCACATTGTCCATTTTGATGGCGCTCTGCACGCGGGTGGGCACATCCATGGCTTCCAGCATCGACTGCACGGCCAAAGCGTTCATCACCGTGGCTAGCATGCCCATGTAATCAGCCGTGGCCCGTTCCATGCCGCGATTGCTGGCACTGATGCCGCGCCAAAAATTGCCGCCACCCACCACCAGGGCGATCTCCAGGCCCGTCTGGTGCGCCGCCTTGATCTGCGCTGCGATGTCCTCCACAATGGGTGGGGAGATGTTGTCCGTGCTGCCCGGTTCGCGCAGCGCCTCGCCGCTGAGCTTGAGCAATACCCGCCTGAATTTCCGCCTGCTAGATGCTTCTACCATGTTGATCGCTAGATTTCGGCAATCAAACAACAGGCGCTCCCCCTTGGCAAAGACAAAAGGGAAATGCATGCGGCTTCGCCTTTTTTATAGTTGGTCCCGCCGCCTCTTGATCATAAACGGCAGATCCAGGATCACAAAGAACAGCACTGCCAGCGCCACTAGTGCGGCGATGTACCAGGGCCAGGGGCCAAGCACATCCATCAGACTCGCCGCCGTGGGCTTGTGGCATAGGAAGCCGTAGTTCGTGTGCAGTAGCGCATTGAGGCCCCCGATCGCTAAGGCCCAGCCCAGGATGCACACCATCATCCGCCCTACCGCTCCGGGCCTGGGTGCCAGCTTCATGGCCAGCACCACATGCAGCGCCGCAATCACGATCACGCTGTGAGTGAGGAAGAAACTAACGAAGCGGGGGTGCGGCAGGTCGTCCTGCAAATTCGGCGTGATCAGGCCTTGCAGGGTGCCCGCTAGGCCAAAGAAATACACCAGTTCCGCAGCCAGCCGGTCCCGCCGCCACAGCGCGATCACCCCTGCAAAATCCGCCGCATCACAAAGTTGCAGCGGCAGGCCATTTTCCAGGCTCAGGTCGCCGCCCAGCCAATGGCTGAGCACCGACACGGGCCAGGAAGCGAGCAGTCCCGCGATGAGGACGCGGTCCACCCACCGGTTACGCACGCGGGCAACGATTACGACGGCAACGGCGGTCAGCATCAGCACCGCAAGATGCGAGGGACCGAAACGAATGAAGGCAGAGGCTAGCACGCATCGAATGTGGCCTGTCTGCGGGCTTGCGCAACCACGCGCGCAGCGGAGCGTTCCATGCAACAGCATGAAACTTCTGCCCTCGCTTCTTGTCCTCGCCAGCCTCACCGCGGCGACCTTCGCCCAGTTGGCTCCCGGCGCTGCCGCAAAACCTACGCCCGAGCAGATTTTCAAGCGGCTGGACGGCAACAAGGACGGCAAGATCACCCTGGATGAACTGCCTACCGAACGACGGGACAACTTCAAGCGCATCGACACGAACGGCGACGGCGGCATCTCGCTCGCCGAGCATCTTGCCTTCCTCAATGCACGCGGTGCCGCTGGCCGTCCAGCCACGCCTAACAGTTCACCCGCCATCGAGGTGCAGACCGGCATCGCGTATGCTGGGAACGACAACCCGCGCCAGCAGCTCGATCTCTTCCTGCCGCGCAAACGCAATAGTGACAAGCCCCTGCCCGTGGTCGTCTTCATCCACGGCGGCGGTTGGAAAGCCGGCAACAAATCCGACGGCAGCCGCTCGCTGGAGCCCTTCGTCGCCAGCGGCGATTACGCCGGTGTCCCGGTCGGTTACCGGCTCACCAATGAAGCTCAGTGGCCCGCGCAGATTCACGATTGCAAGGCCGCCATCCGCTGGGTCAAAGCCCATGCCAAGGAATACCATCTCGATGCCGATCACATCGGCGTCTGGGGCACCTCGGCGGGTGGTCATCTGGTCTCCATTCTCGGCACCAGTGGCGATGTGCCGGAGCTCGAAGGCAGGCTAGGCAGCAACCTCAAGCAAAGCAGTCGCGTGGCCTGCGTGGTGAACTACTTCGGACCGGAAAATTTCATCACCATGGCCACTCAAAAAAGCACCGTGGACCGCACCACCCGCGACTACCCCGAAGCCCTGCTCATCGGTGGCCGCGTGCAAGACCAGCCCGATGCAGCCCGGCGCGCCTCGCCCGTCACTTACATCAGCAAAGATGATCCGCCCTTCCTCACGGCCCATGGCACGGAGGACCCGCTGGTTCCCTTCGCACAAGCTACAGAACTTCATGAAGCACTGAAGAAAGTGGGCGTGTTTTCCACCTTACTGACGATGCAAAACGGCGGCCATGGTTTCGGCAGCAAATTGTTAGAAGAAGCGGTGAAACGCTTCCTGGACAAGCACCTGCGCGGCATGGATGCGAAGATCGAGGATCAGACCATCGAGCTGCCGCCTGCTCCGGCCAAACCGTAGCGCCGCCCCTAGCGGAACCTGTGGCGCAGTTTCAAAAACGGGCACTCCAGGCCGTAGTAGGACACAAACGCCAGCGGTATCACCGGCACGATCCAGCCGGGGAATGACAGCCACCAGACAGGCCCGATGCCATAGGTGGCCGGATCAGAGCAAAAGAGCTGCTGCCAGATGTAGGCAGAGTAGGAGACGACACCCACCCTGGCCACCAGCGCGTGATTCAACAGCCGGTAAGGAAGCCATTGCGGGGATGTCACACTGTGCAGCACCAGCAGCACGAAACCAAACGATTGAATCGTGCGGGAAAGGCCATACCAGACGACGTCACAGGCAGTCCCCAGTGTATCATGAAATGATGGCGATTCGCCCAGCTTGTGAACCACATACGGGCATTGGATCAGGATCACGCCAAAGGCGAAGGTACGCCATCCCGCGCCACCCAGCCACGCCTTGATCACTTGCTGCGGATAACGGCCCAGCAGCAAGGCCGCCGCGCAGCCCATTGCCAGGGAATCCACCGAATTGAAAAACGACCACTCCTGGAACAATCGGCCCAGCCCCGTGGACATTACTTCCGGCAGCCGCTCCAGCCACCGGTTTAAAAGCACCACCGCCACCGCTCCCCCCACCAGCCAGCAGGCTACTTTGAGCGGCTCCTTGCCCCTGAGCCACAGAAACGCCACAGGCCACAACAGGTAAAACTGCTCCTCCACCGCCAGCGACCACAGGTGCGCGCTTTGGTGACCGTTCATACCTGGTTCATACAAAAAGTTGGTCGTGAAAGTCAGGTTGCCGACCCATAGAGCCGCGCTCTGATGAAGAGGCGTGCACCACTGAAGCCCTGCGAGCACACCCAGGAACACCAAGTATACCGGCAGGATGCGCAACGCCCGCCGGACATAGAAATGCCGCAAACTCACCGTGCCGGTCCGCTGATTTTCCACCATCATCAGCCAGGTGATCAGGAATCCTGAGATCACGAAGAAAAACCGAACCCCCAGCGCGCCATCGAAGACCCTGTTGAGCACCTTTGCCGCCAAGGGCGGAGTCCCCGCAGTGATTGCTGTGTGCGACCCCAGCACCAAGACGAGGCTTATCGCACGCCAGCCGTCCAGCGATGGCAGCCTGGCCCTCCACTGAAACAAAGGCCTGCCTTCGGTTTCGTCCCCCCGCTCACCGGACTCGCTCTGTTCTTCCGAACGATTGACATGATTGGCAGGGATGGGCATGCAGCGGGCTGTGATCTTGTTGCAAGCAGTCCATCAAACACCCCCCCGTCAACAGAAGAAGCGGAGTCACTGTCGAATCAAGTGATTCGAGAACCTTCGTGGAAGCACGCCTACCTGCCAGGAGTGACTTCTTATGTCAAGGTCTCAACCGATCTGCTAGGCTTAATAGGACAGGGCAAGCCTCCGAATTTGCAAAAATGACGTCTTTTTCCCATCTCCTTTCTCCAACTGCCGCGCTAACATCCTTCACTATGATTCCTCTCGAAGTGTTTATCCTGATAGTGGGCTTCATTGCGTTCACGGGCATTCGCATTGCCAAGGAGTATCAGCGCGGTGTTGTTTTCCGCCTCGGTAGGTTCAAGGGCATTCGCGGGCCGGGACTCTACTATGTGATCCCCCTGGGCATCGAAAGCTCGGTGACCATCGACATGCGAACGCTGACGGTTTCCGCCGAACAGCAAGAGACCATCACCCGCGACAGCGTGACAGTGAAACTCAATGCCGTGATGTGGTATCGCATTGTCGATGCCGCCAAGTCGGTCATCTCCGTGCGCGACGCCCACAGCGCCATGTATCAGATGGCTCTAACAAGTCTGCGCAACATCATAGGCCAGCACGATCTGGACGAAGTGCTGCAGGAGCGAAACAAGATCAACGACCTGCTCAAGCAGGCGGTCGCGCCCCCCGCCGTGCCCTGGGGGATCGAGGTCGAACGCTTCGAAATGAAGGACGTGGAACTGCCCGAGGCCATGCAGCAGGTGATGGCCATGCAGGCCGAAGCGATCCGCGAGAAGCGTGCCCGCATCATCAAGGCCGAGGCCGAATTGGAAGCCTCTGTGAAGCTTGCCGCAGCCGCAGCACAAATGTCCAATCCCACCGCGCTAGAACTGCGCCGCATGCAGATGATCTCTGAAGTGGGTGCGGAAAACAACAGCACCACCGTGCTTATGATCCCCTCCGATTTCGTCTCGATGGCGCACAACGTAAGCAACTTCGTCAAAGAACGAACGGGCAATCAATAAGGATGAAGCAAAAATCGTGCCATTCTGAAAAAATAAATTTTTTTCGGTAGCCAGAGGGCGGTAAGGCATTCACGGTAGAGACATGCGGAGCTTTCCGCTGCAACTCCGTGAACCATGGCTGATCAAGGACTCTACCAGACACAGACCCAGAAGCTCGCTATCGGGCCGCAGATGCAGCAGAGCTTGCAAATTCTGCAGGCCCCCACGATGGAACTGCGGCAACTCGTGCAGCAGGAGATCTCCATCAATCCCGTACTGGAACTCGAACAGCCCGAAGTTTCTCTCCAAGACACCGCTCCCGAAGATCCAGACGACGATCGCGAAATGCGTGAGCTTTCGCAGATGGATGAAGAGTGGCGAGACTACTGGTCGCAAAGCCGCGCCGCCACCCCCCGCCGCGAAGGTGATGATGAGCGCTACCGGTACGTAATGGATTCCATAGTGGCGCCCACGACTTTGCAGGAGCACCTGATGGAGCAGCTTCGCATGGCGAATGTGGAGCCCGAACACCTCGCTGAGATGGTCGAATTCCTCATCGGCAATCTCAACGATTCCGGCTTCCTTCAAAGCAAGCTCGAGGACCTCAGCCTCTCCCATGGCATCCTGCTTGAAGACCTGGAAAAGGCCAAGGCCATCCTCATCACCTTTGATCCCGTAGGCGTCGGTGCTGCTGATTTGCGCGAGGCGCTGCTCATTCAAATGGAGCGGCTGAGCAAGAAGCAAAGCCTTGCCTACCGCCTCGTGGAGCATCACCTTGATGATCTTGCCAACAAGCGCTACCCCCTTCTTTCCAAGAAGCTGGCGGTGCCCATGGAGCAGATCTCGCGCGCCTCGGATTTCATCGGCACGCTAGACCCTCGGCCCGCCTCTCGCTTCGCTGAGATGTCGAATCAATATGTCACGCCGGATGTCGTCACAGAACGACAGGCCGGGGAATGGATCGCCGTCATGAGCAATGATGACCTGCCCAACCTGCGCATCAGCAACGCCTACAAGGACATGCTCGCCCAAGCAGGCTCGAGCGAAGAAGTACGCAACTACATCCGCGAGAAAATTCGCGGCGGCAAATTTCTCATCCGCAGCATCCATCAGCGCCAACAGACGATTCAAAAAATCGCCACCGAGATTCTGAAGCACCAGGCGGAGTTTCTGGACAAAGGCACAAGCTTCTTGCGGCCGCTGAACATGGCCCGTGTGGCCGATGATGTCGGCGTGCACGAGACCACGGTCAGCCGTGCTATTGCTGGCAAGTATATGGCCACCCCGCATGGTGTCTTTGAGCTGAAGTACTTCTTCACCCAGGGCGTCGCCACTGAAAGCGGCGAAGATTTGAGCAATACCAGCGTGAAAAACGCCATTGCCGAAATCATTTCCGGCGAGCAGCACCGGAAGCCACTGAGCGACGACAAGATCACCAAGATGCTCAATGACAAAGGCATCCACGTTGCCCGCCGTACGGTCGCCAAGTACCGTGAAGCGCTCGGAATTCTGCCGAGCCATTTGC
>JAQGPI010000119.1 GCA_028293175.1 Verrucomicrobiaceae bacterium
TTCTTTTCGTTCAGCCCTTCGTCCAGCTTCTTGCCGGCCTTCAGCGCATCATTGATCGCGGTACGCGCTTCGTTGGCCGCCTTGGTCATGGCTTCCTGGGCCTTCTGGGCCACCAGGATTTCCTTGATCTTGTCCTTCACGTCCTTCAGCTCCTGCTGCTTGGGTTCTTCGATCTTGGTAACTTTGCAGAAGTAGTAGCCCTTGGAGCCTTCCACTGGTTCGCTGGGGGCACCTACTTTAAGAGCCCCACGGAAGATTTCGTCCACCAGACGAGTCTCTTCCTTGATGCTTTCAGGTGGGGTACCGCGCTCAAAGAGCGGCAGCGTTTCCAGCTTGATGTTCATTTCGGGCTTCTGCTTCTTGAAGTCGGCGACCAGCTTGTTGAAGTCCGCGCCGGGCTTCTTGAATTCGACATCGAAATTGCTGGCGTGTGTTTCGAAGGCGGCGGTGTCATCGGCCAGCTTCTTGGCGGCATCAGTCTTTTTCTTTTCGTCCTTTTCCTCGGCAGCCTTCGGATCGGCCACGGGCTTGGTGAAGACCACGTACACAGCGGAGCGTTTCTCCTGCGTCTTGTAGTCGTCCTTCTTCTCGTTGTAGTACTTGGCGATTTCGTCCTCCTTCACTTCGGCCTTCTTCTTGAAGTCATCGAGGATGAACTGGATGGTCGAGGCCTTCACTGTCTGCTGCTTGCTGGCGTAGGACTTGGCCACCGCCAAAGTGGAAGGCGAATAGTTGGCACCCACCACGGCCTGCAGCTTCTCATAGGTAAGGCTGTCCTTGGCTACTTGGAGCAAGTCGCCGCCGTTGAAGCCATACATGCCGAGGTTCTTCTCGACATTGGCCGCCGTTTCCCCGTCATACTTGCCTTCCTTCTGGAAGCGCGGGAGAGTCTTCAGCTTCTCCGTAGCCTGCTCATCGGAAACGGCGATGCCGTAATCCAATGCCTTGGCGCGGAGCACCAGCAGGTTGCCCACGAAGTCATAGCTTGGCGCACCAGGATCGCGGCTCTTCAAACCTTCGGCCACGGAGCCGAGGTCTAGCATGTCGTACATGCCCAGCAGGTAGCAGAGCTGCTGCACGCTGTTGAGCTTGGTCAGCTCGGCATGGGTGTAGTCCTTGCCATAGATGGTGAAGGCCACATCATCAGGAGAGCGGCCACCGGTCCTGCCAGAACGATTCCAGCCTCCCCAAACGGAGAACGACAGAATGATGATGACGGTGAGGGTCATCAGGAAAGCTCCACGGTGGCGACGGAAAAACTCAAGCATGGCTAAAGGAGGGAAAGAGGGCCGGTTATGTAGCCCGGACGCCCACAGGGGGGCAACTGGATTTTACGGGTCAATTGCAGGGCTGGCAGGAGATGATCTGCGCCTCGCCTCCGGTCATGGTCCAACGCACCCGCCATCCGGCGAATTCGGTGGCGTATTCGCGCTGGCTTTCCTCCTGGTAGGCGGGCTGGGGCTGCAAGGCGATGGATTGTTCAATCATCTGGCGCTCATGATCGGGCATGGCGGTATCCACCTTCCACATCACCGGAATAACCTCCGGCGCGCCGCCAGCGAAGCCGCCAATGGCCCCGGGAACGGCGTCAACGTATGGAACGTAGGGCTTAATGTCGATAACGGGCGTGCCGTCCACGAGGTCCACCCCGCTGACGAAAAGACGTGGCTCCGCAGCCTCCACGCGCTCCAGTTTGACCACCGAAAGCGCCAGCCGGTTGGGCCGGAAGGGTGAGCGCGAAGCAAACACCCCCACCCGCTCATTGCCACCCAGGCGCGGCGGTCGCACGCTGAGTTTCACGGCGTCCTCCGGCACCTCATGAAATAAGGTGATCAGCCAAAGATGGGAAAAACCCTCCAGCCCGCGCACCGCCTCGGGCCTGCGGCAGGCGGGCTCGAAGATGATTTCACCCCAGGCAGCAGGCACGAGGCCCGACTGCCGGGGAACGCCAAACTTCTGCGGGTAGCAGGTGCGTAGCGTGGCTACGGGCCGGATGGTGAAATCCATGGATCGTTTGTTCGTGTTCCGTTTTCGGTTTTCCGGTCACTGAGACCCTTCCTCGGTCCTCAATTGCCAGAACACCGAAAACGGAACACGAACAAACGCCTTATTATTAGTGGCAACCGCAGCCTTCGCCGCAACCACCATTGCCTTGTGGGAAGACTTCTTCTTCGGTCGGCACATGACCCTTTTCCAGGGTCTTCGTCACGTAGGCCTGGATTAGTTCAGCCACGTCTTGCAGGGTCTGCTGGGCGGTCTGGAAGTCTTTCACAGCGGGATTGCTCTCGGCCTTTTCTTGGAGGTCGTTGAAGGCTTCGACTTCCTCATCGGAAAGCTGCTGGCCCTGGCGCTGCTTCTTTTCCAACTCGCGACCGGCGGTGGCGACCTTGCGATAGATGCCCACGGCGTCTTCATTGGCAAGGAAGGCCTCGGCCTGCTCGCGCGCTTCCTGCACCTCTTCGTCGGCGACGATGGCGGCGCACAGTTCCTGGATTTTATCTTCGATGGAGGGCACAGTGAGGGTGTTCATGGCGACGAAAATAGGCAGAACATCGGTTTCCGCCTCTGATTTGTGGGAAAATGTTGTTTATACGTTTTCCGTTGACCGTGTTCCGTTTTCCGTTGGACTCTGATTTTAATCCTTCCGAACACGAAAAAACGGAACCCGAACAAACCTTCTCCCTTATGTCCGCCAAACGATTCTCGGTCGCCCAATTGGATGAAATCACGCCGGTCCCCTGCCCTTGCGGTCAGGCTCGGCGGGCTTTCAACGAGCCGGGCAACACCCTGGCCACCGTGCACCTGACGGATATCCACGCCGATAGCCGAGCCCATTACCACAAGGTGATGACGGAGATCTACATCGTTCTGGAGGGCGAGGGTTATCTGGAAGCGGATGGTGAACGCATTCCGCTCAAGCCGATGACCAGCGTGATGATCAAGCCCGGCTGCGTGCATCGCGCCGTGGGCAACCTACGTATCATCAACGTGCCCATGCCGCCCTTTGATCCAGCGGATGAGTTTGAAGTGTAAACGACGGGTAATTCCAAAGCCATGCGTGAAGTCTTTTCCAGTATTAACACCTCGGAAGTCAATCTGCGGCGCACGCTTCTAGAGGGTGCCGATATCCCCACCTTTGTGCGAAACGAAGACCTTTCGTCCCTCGCCAGCTTGCTTATCGGTGCTTTCCATCCCGCGCTCTGTGTGGTGAATGATGAGCAGTACGAGAAGGCGATGGCGCTGCTGCGCACCATACCCCCACAGCCACCGGCTGAGGAAGAATGGCAGTGCCCAGCGTGCAAGGTTTGGGTTTCCCGTGAATTCACAGCCTGCTGGAACTGCGAGACCTCCCGCGTAGAACCGCCCAGCGAAGGCTGGCAATGCCAGAAGTGTAATGAATCTGTACCCAACACGTTTGATGTGTGCTGGAACTGCGAAACACCCCGGCCGGAAGACCCGCAGCCTTCACTTTGACGCTCCTCACCCATGACGAAATTAACAGCCACCTTGCTTACCGTCCTGTGCGCCCTCAGCCTCCACGCTGAATCCGTCACCCCGCTCAAGATCGGAGCCGCAGCCCCGGACTTCAATCTCCCGGGTATCGATGGCCGCAAGCACAGCCTCAAGGATTATGCCAAAGCGGAGGTGCTAGTCATTGCCTGGATCAGCAATCATTGCCCGGATTCCCACGCCAGCGAGGGCCGCATCAAGAAGCTGGTGGAGGACTTCGAAGCGAAAGGTGTGGTGCTAGTCGCCATCAATCCTAACAATCCCGCAGGCCTGCGCCTGGATGAACTGGGCTACTCCAAGTACAACGACAGCCTGGAGGAGATGAAGCTGTATGCGAAAGAGGAGGGCTTCAAATTTCCCTACCTCTATGATGGCGAAACCCAGGCCACCGCCCATGCCTATGGCTGCCTCGCCACGCCGCACGTCTTCGTCTTCGACAAGGACCGCAAGCTTCGCTACCAGGGCCGCCTTGACAACTCGCGCTATGCCGATGAATCAACCGTGAAATCGACGGATGCGCGCAATGCCATCGAGGCGCTGCTGGCTGGCAAGGAAGTAACGGTGACGGAAACCAAGGTGCATGGCTGCTCCACCAAATGGATGAGCAAGAGCGACCTCGTGGCCAAGGACGATGAGAAGTGGGCCAAGGGCACGGTGGATGTGGAAATCATTGATGCGGCGGGCGTGGCCAAGCTGCGCAAGAACGGCACCGGCAAGGTGCGCATGTTCAACGTCTGGGCCACATGGTGCGGCCCGTGCGTGCAGGAGTTCCCGGAGCTGGTGAAGACTGCGCGCAAATTCGGCCTCCGCGAGTTTGAGTTCATTAATATCAGCATGGACGATCCCTCGAATCCTGCCGTGGTGAAGGCCTTCCTGGAAAAGAAGCACGCGCTCATTCCCGACAAGCTGAAGCCCTCAATCGCCGCAGAAGGCCGCAAGACCAACAGCTACGTGTTCGGCGGTGCGAACAGCGACGACCTCAT
This sequence comes from Verrucomicrobiaceae bacterium, assembly GCA_028293175.1. Lineage (GTDB taxonomy): Bacteria > Verrucomicrobiota > Verrucomicrobiia > Verrucomicrobiales > Verrucomicrobiaceae > CAINXC01. The sequence continues at coordinate 4,494 of JAQGPI010000119.1, forward strand.
CAAGGCGCTCGATCCCGCCTGGAAGGGCCCCATCCCCTACACCATCATCGTGGCGCCCAATGGCGAAGTGGTGAAACGCTATGACGAGCCCATCGAAAACGGCGAGGAACTGCGCCAGACCATCCTTGATTACATGGGGAAGTATTATGTACCTGAAAAGTAAGGCGTGCGCCGCAATGGCAATGGTGGTGATGGTCGCATCGGCAGCTCAAGCGCAGTCGCCCCGCGAGTTGATGCAGCAAGGCCAGAAGCTCTTTTTTGAAGCCAAGATCAAGGAGTCCGTCGCCGCATTCGACAAGCTCATCGCGCTCCAGCCCGAAGTGAAGCCACAGCTCTGGCAGCGCGGCCTGTCTTTGTACTATGCGGACAAGTTTGCCGAAGGCCGCGACCAGTTCGAAACGCACCAGACCGTGAATACGGCGGACGTGGAAAACGCCGCCTGGCACTTCCTCTGCGTGGCGCGACTGGAAGGCGTGGAAGGGGCACGCAAGCACTTCATTCCCATCGAAGGGGACAGCCGCGTGCCAATGAAGGAAGTGCATCAGCTCTTCGCCGGCAAAGGCAGTGAAGCCGCCGTGCTCAAGGCCGCCGAAGCCGGTGATGAATCAAGCAAACGCAACCAGCTTTGCTACGCGCATCTTTATCTC
>JAQGPI010000146.1 GCA_028293175.1 Verrucomicrobiaceae bacterium
TTATCAAGCACGGAGCAGCGGCGGATACACCTGTAGCCCTGGTGCGCTGGGCGACGCGCGGCAATCAGCAGACCCTAGTGGCAACGCTGGCTACCATCGCGGACAAGGTGAAGGAAACCGGCTTCAAGGCACCGGCCGTCTGTGTGATCGGCGATGTGGTCAAGGAGCGCGAGAACATCAACTGGTTTGAAGACCGTCCTCTGTTTGGCAAGCGCATCGTCGTCACCCGCACTCGCCATCAGGCAGGTGGCCTGACCAAGGAGTTGAGCAAGCTGGGTGCTGATGTGATCGAACTGCCCACGATCAAGGTGGTAGAGCCGCAGAATCCGATGCTTTTCGGTGAACTGGTGCAGGACTGCCACACCTATGACTGGATTGTGTTCACCAGCCCGAACGGCGTGGATGCGTTCTTCACCATGTTCTACAAGCTCTACAACGATGCGCGCAGCATCGGCGGCGTCAAGATTGCATGCATCGGGCCAGGCACGGCGGAGAAGGTGAAGCAGTACCACATGGCGGTGGACCTGATGCCCGACAAGTACGTGGCCGAGGCTCTCGTGAGGAAATTCAAGGACGACGAGAACATCGAAAACCAGACCGTTCTTTGGGTGAAAGCCGAGGAAGCGCGCGAAGTGATCGCCACCGAACTCACTAAGCTAGGAGCCATCGTGGACGAAGGCATCGCCTACCGCACGGTGCGGGAAACCGAGGACAACCAGTCCGCCATTGCGCGCATGAATGAGGAGGGGGCGGACATCATCACCTTCACCAGTTCATCCACCGTGGATTGCTTCTTCGAGCTGGGCCTGGAGCTTCCTAAGGGCGTCAAAATTGCTAGCATCGGTCCGGTAACCTCGGAGACGTTGCGGAAGCGCGGATTGAGAATCGACATCGAAGCCAAGGAATTCAGCATTCCAGGGCTGGTGAAGGCCATTGAAGCTTATTGCGCGAAGTAGGCCTAAGCTGGACCTACAACCAGTTCCGGGTAGCCGGTCTTTGGGTCGAGTTCCCGGTGGAACGCAAAGCCATCCAGTACGCCTACCACGACTTCTGCGGTAGTACGTACAAGGCTGCCTTCTTTAAGGTGGCCGCCCAAGACATGCCCTTTTGAATCACTCACGCAGAGATGCATATGCGAGCCACCAAAGCTGGCGATAGTACCGCTCAGCGACAAGATCTCCAGCGGGCCCTCGATCGTCGTGATGTCCGCTTGATTGGCAAAACGCAACCGCGCCACGCTCAGGCTGCCCACGCAGGTAATCACACAAGCAGCGCGCCAGCCGCTCTCCCACGCGAGCCGGTCAAGCTTCTGCTTGAGGTCATCTCCAGGTTGAAGGCGGATTGGAATGGCGTGCATCACTTGGCTAGAGATGGAGCCTGCCGCCAAAAGTCGCAAATGGAAACGCCGTGCTCCGCTGGTCAAGCAGGATGTACGGCGTGAAAGTGTTGGTGAAAGCGACTAGCTTTTGCTGGCCTTGGTCAGCGTCTTCTTCAACGTGGCAACGAAATCCCCTGGGGAAGTGGAGCCGACCTGATTGCCCAGGGACTTGCCCGAGTTGTCGAGGAATTCGATGTGGGGGATGCCTTGCACGCCGAATTTCTTGGCGGCTTCGGCATTGCCTTCCTCGTCCACATCAATGTAGGCCCACTCAAATTTGTCATGCATCGCCGCCACTTCAGCGCTGGGGTACACTTCCTTTTTCATGGCCTGGCAGGGTGGACACCAAACGGCGGAAAATACCACCACCATGGGCTTGCCGGAGGCCTTGGCCTTGGCTTCGACCTTCGCTAGAGTATGCTCGAAGGCGGGGCTGCCCTTGGGGAAATCACCGGCAAACGCGGGCAGGGCGAGCAAGGCGGCAGTCAAAGAGAGAAGGAGTTTTTTCATGGCAACGAGTGAGTGGGTAAGGATACGTTCCTGAGACGCGCAAAAAGAGCGGTTTATTCCGACAAGGGCAATAAAAAGCACAGTTGGGACAATCCAAGGGCATTGATTCTTCGCCGCCACGACATGTCTCATTCATGCTGAGTGAAATACCAGGGGACTAAATCAGCGTTTGTTCTTCACGCCTGCGACTGCTTCATTTCCCAGTTTCATCCTTCCATCGTCAACGCTTCTCACATGGCCAAGCCCTACATTGCGCAAAATTCGTCCTCTAGCTACACCTTCACATGGATTCTCAGCGCCTTGCTGGTGGTGGCGTTCGCGCTTGGGCTAGCGATTTATCCACCGCTGTTTGGTCCCATCAAGGAGGCGCATGATGCCCCTAAGTGGGTGTTGTTCTTCGGTCGTTTTCACCCCTTGGTGGTGCATTTGCCGATTGGCGTGCTGATGCTTTCGCTGCTGATCGAGTTGGGCTGCCTGCGTCGCAGTGTGGAAGAAAAATGGGGCGATGCCGCGCTCTTTGCCATCTTTGTTGGTGCCGTGGGCGCCGTGATTGGTGTGATCTTCGGCATCTTGCTCACCCGCGAGGGCGGTTACGAAGGCGGTGGCTTCCTGCTGCACCAGGGGCTGGGCATTGGCACCGCCGTGGGCACTCTCGTAGCGTTGTTCTTGCGCCTCTCCGCCATGTCTTCGGGCGGTCGCGGGCTGATGGAAGGCTACCGCTTCATACTACTGCTCACTTTTGGCATGATGGGCATCGGCGCTCATTTTGGCGGCAACATGGTGCATGGGTCCAAATACCTTACGCAGTACGCGCCTGAACCGATGGCGCAGTCCATGACCGGCTTTGAAAAATGGCTCATCGCCCTCGTGGAGCAGAAACCTGCCAAGATTGAAGCGCCACCCGCAGCGGTTGCCACCGTTGAGAGCACACCAGCTGCTGCCGTTGCTTCCACTGAGACACCAAAAGCTAACACCGCT
>JAQGPI010000163.1 GCA_028293175.1 Verrucomicrobiaceae bacterium
GGTCAGGGTCATGCGGTCGATGATCTGGGTACGCATGGCCATGGCTCGGTCGATTATCCCGACTACGCGGATCTGGTCACTTCGCGGGTGCTCAGTGGCAGCGCGGATGATGGCATTCTCGTCTGCACCACCGGCATTGGCATGAGCATCGCCGCCAACCGCCACGCCGGTATCCAAGCCTCCCTCGTGGGCGATCCGCAGACCGCCTCCATCACCCGCGAGCACAACAACAGCAATGTACTGGTGCTTGCCGGTGCCACCACCTCTCACGAACTGGGGCAGCGCATCGTCGATGCCTGGCTCAAAACCCCCTTCGCCGGAGGCCGCCATGGTCGCCGTGTGGACAAAATGAACATGAACAAAACCCCCGACGACATCCTCGAAGCCACTGATCCTGAAATCGCCGCCGTGATCCGCGGCGAAGGTCAGCGCCAGCAGAACAACATCGAGCTCATCGCCAGCGAGAATTTCACCTCGCGCGCGGTGATGGCCGCCCAGGGTTCCTGCCTTACCAACAAGTATGCCGAAGGCTATCCCGGCAAGCGCTGGTACGGTGGCTGCGAAGAAGTCGATAAGGCCGAGCAACTCGCCATTGACCGCGCCTGCAAGCTCTTCGGTGCCAAGTACGCCAACGTCCAGCCGCACTCCGGCTCCCAGGCGAATGCCGCCGTCTATTTCAGCGTGCTCCAGCCCGGTGACAAGGTGCTGGGCATGAACCTCGCCCATGGCGGTCACCTTACCCACGGCAATCCCGCCAACTTCTCCGGCCGCTTCTACAAATTCTGCCAGTATGGTGTGAGCCCGGACGACGAGCGCATCAACTATGATGAACTCGCCGAAGTTGCCCTGCGCGAGCAGCCCAAGATGATCACCGCCGGTGCCAGCGCCTACCCGCGCATCATCGACTTCAAGCGCATGAGCGAAATCGCCAAGAGCGTGGGCGCTTACCTGTTTGTGGACATGGCGCACATCGCCGGTCTTGTCGCCGGTGGCCAGCATCCCTCCCCCATGGAGCATGCGGATTTCGTTACCACCACCACCCACAAGAGCCTGCGCGGCCCCCGTGGCGGGATGGTGCTGACCAACAACGAAGAGCTCATCAAGAAGATCAACAGCCAAGTCTTCCCCGGCGTGCAGGGCGGCCCGCTCATGCACGTGATCGCGGCCAAGGCCGTGTGCTTCCTGGAAGCCCTCCAGCCCGGTTTTGCCGAGTACCAAAAGCAGATCGTCAAGAACGCCCAGGCCCTCGCTGCTGAACTCGCCGCCCTCGGCTACCGCATCGTCAGCGGCGGCACGGACAATCACCTCATGCTCGTGGACCTGCGTCCCAAGGGCCTCAACGGCAAGATCGCCAGCGAGACGCTTGATCACGCCGGCATCACCGTGAACAAGAACGGCATCCCGTTTGATACCGAGAAGATCACCCTCGGCGGCGGCATCCGCGTGGGCACTCCAGCCGTCACCACCCGTGGCATGAAGGAAGCCGAAATGAAGCAGATCGCTGGCTGGATCAACCGCGCGCTGGAAGGCCGCGAAGACCCCGCCGTGCTTGAGGCCATCCGCCTCGAAGTGCAGGAGATCAACAAGCGCTTCCCCGTGCCGTAAGGCGCTTCCGTTGTTTCAAATTCAAGACGCAGCACGCGAGGCTCAAGCGACCCGTGCTGCGTTTTTTGTGAGATCAATACATCACCACGAATCCATCGCCATCCGCATAGGCGGCAGTGAAGCCCCACACAGGCACGCCTTTAGCGAGACCTTCTGTTCGGGTCGGCCTGCCATTCGGGTCCAGCAAGCGCCAGCCCACATCGCCGCCCCGCTGCCAGCCGGTGCCGATGCTCCAACTGATAAGCGTTTCCCCCTTGCCGTTCACCGCTTGAGCGGGATGGCGCGCCTTGTTACCGGAGACCACCAGGGCATCAGCCTCGGCGTCTAGAAGCGAAGTGTACACTTTGCCCTCGGCTTCCCAGGCACCGCGTACCCCCATGCCCTTGCCTGCCAAACTCATGCTGCTCATGGGACAGGCCGAAATCGCCCACGTGCCTACGATCCGATGTTGAAACGTAGCTCCGCCGTCGGTGGAGCGGAGTAGTGTCACATCGCGCTGATCCTTGCGCCGGGCGGCGCGATAAAGAGCCAGCATGTCACCCTCGGGAGTTACTAAGCTTTTCATCGAGCAGCAGGCACAGACGCCCAGATCATCAGGGTTAACTATCTTGACAGGCGCGAAACTTGATCCGTTGTCCGTGGACTTGAGCATGAATACCACTCGGTTTTGTTCGCCCGGCTCCGCCTTCTCCGGCACCCCATGCCAGAGGATGAAGACCTCGCCCTTGTCACTTGCGGCGATGGAGGCTCCGCCATCAAGACCCTTGGTATCAGAGCGCAGGTTGCGCTGCGGTTCGAAAGCTACATTGCCCGGCTCCTTCCGGGTATAAAACAAGGCGGCGGGCGTGCCTTTCGCACCCAGACCATTCCACACCACATGGACAGTGCCGCTCTTGCCCAACGCGACTTGCGCGCCACGGATGGTGCCCATCGCCACGGCAGTGTGTGGCTCACTGTTGACCGTTATGGGCTCGCTCCAAGAGCTGCTGTCCGGTTTCTTGCTGGCGTAGCGGGCATCTGCGGCATGAGGCTCACCGGTCAGGTACACCAGATGTAGAATGCCTACGTTACCCGCCACGATCTGCGGCTGCACGCCGCCCTCAGGCACGCGCTCTGTTCGCACCGTCGCCGCGTGGCCGATGCTGCAAATCAAGACGAGGATGAGAACGAAGCGATGCATTGCTCATGCTGTCAACCCTTCGCTGGGAGAGCAAGCAGGATCTGGCCCACAGCGGCTTCACGAGTCGTTTGAGAACACGCCTGTTCTCCTAAATCTGGCCCAATTTAACTGCCATTTTCACGGCTTCAAAAAGACTGTTCGGGCTGGCCTTGCCCTGCCAAGCGATGTCGCAGGCCGTACCATGGTCCACGCTAGTGCGGACGATGGGTAGGCCCAGGGTGGTATTCACCGCCACATCGAAGGCCAGGGCCTTCAGTGGAATATGGCCTTGGTCGTGGTACATGCAGATGAAGGCATCCGTGCTCCTACGGCGAGCCGGGAGAAAGGCCGTATCAGGTGGGAAAGGCCCCTCCACGTCAATGCCCCTGGCGCGGGCCAGTTCCATTGCCGGAATGATGATGTTCTCCTCCTCGCGGTTGCCAAACAGGCCGTGTTCACCCGCGTGCGGGTTCAGGCCTAGCACGCCTAGCTTTGGCCGTGGCGTGCGGATTTTTTTCATTGCCTCCGCCGTCAGTTCGATCACATCCAGAATGCGCTGCACGGTGAGCAATCCGGGCACCTCGCCATAGCCGCAGTGGGTTGTCACGAAGCTCGCCCGCACCTCATCGCTGTATTGCAGCATGCAGGAACGCGCCGCGTTCATCTTTGTAGCAAAGATCTCCGTATGACCGGGGAACTTGATGCCTGCCGCGTGCATGGCTTCCTTGTTCAACGGCGCGGTGGAGACGGCCGCCACCTGCCCGGCCAGCGCCGCCTCGATGCTGCGCTCCACATACCGGTAAGCCGCCCCGCCCGTCGCCGCCGAGACTGTCCCCGGCTCAAATGCAGCCGCATCAAAACCGTACACATCCAACACCGCCGGCTGGTCGACGGTGGCCGCGACCTCCGGCCAGTCGATCTCCGAAAGGATGCGCTTTGGCGGAGGCAGGCTCAACTGGCGTGCGCAACGCCACAGAATCCGCGCGTCTCCAAACACAATGGGCGTGCATACCGCCGCGATGGCTTCGTTGGCCAGCAAATGCAGGCAGATCTCGGGACCGACCCCAGCAGGGTCCCCCATGGTGATGGCGATGCGTGGAAGATGACTCATGGCGAAACCTTCACCATAGCGTGATGACGCGAAATTCAAACTCAGTCGATTCTGGTTCGCTCACACACGGGTCTTTTTTAGCTCCGCCGTTTAAATCCTGCACAAGCAGACAAAAGCGGCTAGGATGGAGCTTAATAGCGTTTTGCCGGCGTAGATGAGCGCCAGTAAGAAACGGCTGCGGTTTCGCAGTTCTCACAGCGCACTCAAAGCCACTCATCCCGACGAGCATTTATGAAGACCCCTAACTACCAGTACGAAAAACGCAGGCGTGACCTTGAAAAGAAGGCCAAGAAGGAAGAGAAGCGGCTCAAAAAGGTCGAAGCTGCCGCCAACCCCGAGCAGCCTGCGGTGATTGAAGGCGAACCTGCGCCTGAAACTGGAGCGGAACCCGCAGCCGAGACCGCGTAGTTCCTGTCTTGCTCTTCACTCTCTCACAGGTGCGCCATGCACCGGAGAGAGGAAGATTAGGATTAAGCGCTGAGCCTGAGGGCCGACTGGAAGGCGCGCACCTCCGCATGGCAGTTGCAAGACGGCGCAAGCTCGCCATCTTCACTGCCCTGTTATGGCACTGATCAACGAAAACTTCCTGAAGCTCAAAGCGGGCTACCTGTTCCCTGAAATCGCGCGTCGCGTGAAGGCCTTTGTCGATGGCAATCCGGAAGCGGCCAAGCGGCTGATCCGTTGCGGCATCGGCGATGTGACAGAAGCACTGCCAGAGGCCGTGCGTTATGCCATGCATGAGGCGGTGGATGAAATGGGCAGCCGCGGCACCTTCAAGGGCTACGGCCCGGAGCAGGGCTATGACTTCCTGCGCAATGCCATCGCTGACCATGATTTCAAGGCAAAGGGCGTGAATGTTGATGCCGATGAGATCTTCATCTCCGACGGCTCGAAGTGCGACACGGGCAACATCCTGGACATCTTCGGCAAGGGCAACAAGATCGCCATCACCGACCCGGTGTACCCCGTGTACGTGGACACGAATGTGATGATCGGTAACACCGGCGATGCCGATGAAAACGGCGCGTACGCGGGCCTGACCTATCTTAAGTGCGGCCCTGAAAACGGCTTCGTTCCCGCGATCCCCAATGAGCGCGTGGACCTCGTTTACCTCTGCTACCCGAACAATCCGACAGGCGCTGTGGCGACTCGCGCTCAACTCGAAGCCTGGGTGCAGTACGCGCTCAAGAACGACACCATTATCCTCTACGATGCAGCTTACGAGGCCTTCATCCGCGACCCGGAAATCCCGCACAGCATCTTCGAAATTGAAGGCGCGCGTGATTGCGCGATTGAGTTCCGCAGCTTCTCCAAGAACGGCGGCTTCACTGGCATGCGCTGCGCGTTTGTGGTGATCCCGAAAGGCTTGCAAGGCAAGACAGCCGACGGCACAAACCAAGCGATTCATCCGCTCTGGAGCCGCCGCCACAGCACCAAGTTCAACGGTGCCAGCTACATTATTCAAAAAGGCGCGGAAGCCCTCTACACCGACGAAGGCAAGAGCCAGGTGAAGGCGCTCATCGAGCATTACATGGGCAACGCGACGTTGCTGGTGCAGGCCTGCAAAGACGCTGGCATGAGCGTATTCGGCGGCGTGAACGCCCCCTATGTGTGGGTGGGCTGCCCTGCGGGCGTGACGAGCTGGCAGATGTTCGACAAGATGCTGAATGAAGCCAACGTGGTGATCACCCCCGGCAGCGGTTTCGGCGGCGCCGGCGAAGGCTACTTCCGCATCAGCGCCTTCAACAGCCGCGCGAATGTCGAAGAAGTCTGCACGCGCATCAAGGCGCTGAAGGCGTAGCCAATTCGTTCCGAGGCTGTTATACTCGGACCATGCCACTCAAAGAACTGCGTCATCCGCATCAAATCACTGACTGGCTCCAGCAATGGGGCCGGCAGTTGAGTGAGCCTGCGTCGATGATTCTGATCGGTTCAGCCGCTTTGCTCTGGCATGTGGCCCGGATAGGAAGGGATGACCCCCTTCCAGAAAACAGCATGGACGTGGATTCCGTGACAGAAAGCGATGCCGTGGCCGAGCTAGCCTATGATGCGCTAATCGGAAGCGATTTTGAGCGCACGCATGGATGGCATGTGAATCTCATGCCTCGGATGGTGCTGGATCACCTGCCCGCAGAGTGGCGGGTGCGGGCGTTTTCAGAGACTTACGGTCAACTCACAGTGCAAGTGCCTGCTGTGCAGGATTTGCTGGTGCCCAAGCGGTTGCGCAATGAACCGCGGGATCAACAGCATGAAGCCTTTGCCCGGTCCTTGGGACTTTTATGAGCACAGACTCACAACGCTGGCCACTGCTCGTTCATGATCAGGCACGCCTGGAATACACCCGACTGCTTTGGCGAAGGCCGCAGGCACGGGAGCGCCTGCTCCGGCATTGGAACGATCCCAGGCATCCTCACGCCCAACGATTTGCCCTGAACCACCGAAGTCTTGTCGAGCGAATCTTGCTGGCAACCGAAGCTGAAGATGCGGAGCTGGATGCGGAACTGCGAAAACAAGGCTTGAGCCTGCGAGTAGTGGTGAGAGAAATACCCCCCGTTTTTGGCTCGTTTTATTGAGCCCACGGACGCATTCCCGCTCTCCCAGGAAAAAACAAAGCGCCTGCATCACGGCATCGATCCGTGAGCAGGCGCGGTTATCGCCAAGCGGCTCGTTATCTTTACTTCACCCGCTTCAGCGTCACGGGGTGATCGGGCATCTCCTTGCCTTCCATGATCGCCTTGCAGCTTGAAGTCACGGTGTTGGCATCCACGAAGCTCATGGTCATGCCGTGCATGTGGGATTCCTTCTTCGGATCGATGGTGCAGCAGGAGCCGTCGAAGTCGAAGGTGATCGACTTGGCATCCGAGGACTTCACGTTCATGGCCGGGCGGTTGCCCATCATGCAGTAGTGCGTGAGGGCCAGCTTGCCTTCCTTGTCGAAGTACATCGTCACCATCTCGTTGGGCGTATTTTCAAAGACGCGCTCCTCGAGCACGCTGCCAGCGGCGAGCAGGCGGTAGCGCACGGTCATGTCCACAGGGCCCTCGCCCATGTCGGTTTTGCCAGTCCAAGTGCCGACGAGGGTCTTCATGCGCTCGAATTCAGCGGAGCTTGGCTTGGCTTTCGGCGCTTCAGCAGCGCCCAGGCAAAGAGTGGCGGCGAGAAGCAGCGTGGTGCAGCAGGTGATGATCTTGGTTTTCATAGAAGTGACGGAGTTAGGATTGAATGAAGCGAAAGCGTCGCTTCATCAATGCGACGAATGGGAGGGCGGGCCGAGGACAGGCCGATGAAATTTTTGTCGAAAAAGACAATGCCCTCTCATCCTGATGTCTTTTTCGAGGGTCATCCGCGTACTCTTCTCGCCACTTGCCTCACCTCATGAAAACAAATCTTCTCCGCATCATCGCCTCTGTCTGCCTTTGCTTCACCGGCTTCATCCAAGCCCAGGGACTGACCGGCTCGGAGGCGCTGGAGGCGAAGTTCAAGGCTATGATGACAGGGGTGACCATGACCGGGCGCTGGTGCTCAGTGAAGGACGGAGCCCTCGGCCCTGAGAAGGAGGACAAGTACAGCATTGTCGGCGTAGAAAAGAAAAGCGGCGATTCCTGGGTGATCAACTGGCACATGAAATACGGCAAACTGGAGTTCACCGTACCGATCCCCGTGCAGGTGAAGTGGGCGGGCGACACCGCGGTGATCGTTGTCGATCAAATGCAGATTCCTGGTGCCAGCGTTTACGGCGGCGCTTCCTATTCGGCGCGTGTGCTCGTTCACGACAACGCCTATGCAGGCACTTGGAGCGGAAGCGACCATGGCGGCCTGATCAAGGGCGTAATCGTCAAGGTCAAGGCAGAGGCCAAATAGCTCAGCGACAAGGCAATTGAGCGCGCTTGATCTATGAGGCGCGACGATGATAATAGCCCATGGATGAGCGAAGGGCTCGCTCATGCAATGCACGCTTTTCCTGCCATCGATCAACTCAAGGCGGTGCTGGACAAGCACCGTCCGCTGGACGCAGCCATTGTTCGCAATCTGCGGGAAGACCTGATTGTGCGATGGACTTACAACTCCAACGCCATCGAAGGCAACACGCTCACCTTGCGCGAGACGAAGATAGTCTTGGAAGGCATCACTGTGGGCGGTAAGGCCCTGAAGGATCACCTGGAAGCCGTGAATCACCGCGATGCAATCCTGCTCCTGGAGGAGTTCGTGCAGAAGCCCGAGCCGCTTAATGAATGGACCATCAAATCGTTGCATCAGCTCATCCTCAAGGGCTTGGATGATGACAATGCGGGGCGCTATCGGACGGTGAACGTGCGCATCGCCGGTGCCAGCCACCTCCCCGCCGGATTAAATAGTGGTGCCGGAGCTCATGGAGCGTTTCATCGCCTGGTATCGCAATGAGGCGATGGCCTTGCACCCTATAGAACGAGCTGCGCGGGTGCACAGTGACTTCGTGAAGATTCATCCCTTTGTGGATGGCAACGGTCGCATTTCACGCCTCCTCATGAACCTGGAACTCATGAAGGCCGGGTATCCCGCAGCAGTGCTGCCAGTGGAAAAGCGACTGGCCTATTACGAGGCGCTGGATGCTGATCACGCGGAGGGAAAGCGTGAGCCGTTTGTGGCACTGATGGCGGATGTGATTGCAGACAGTTTCAAACCGTACTGGCATGCCTTGGGATTGCCTTGGGCGGAGCGGACTTGAGGCTCGTTTTTCCTCTGTACTCAGTACCACGGGCTTCGCTAACATCCGTGGCACTCGATGCACACGGCCACGCAGGAACTCATTGGCTTTCTCACCCGACAACGGGCGGAGGTTTTCAATCTCACGGGGCGTGTGGATCACCGGCGCTATCTGGGGCGCGTGTTTCCCTCTGATTTGCCGCTGATGTTGAGCTTGCAGCAGTACCCGGCCTACCGTCACATGGTGGGGGAAAACTGGCTGCACTGGCATGATTATTTTGAGTTCTTCGTGGCCCTGTCCGGCGAGGGGGATTTCTATTCGGGCAACGACCGGTTTCTTTTTGGGCCTGGAGATGTGGTGGTGGTCGACCCGCTGAAAATTCACGGAGTGATGCGCATGGAGGCCTCGCACAGCGCGCTGGTGATCCTATTTCCGCGGCATCTGGTGGCACCCACGGAGACAGCGGTGGATG
>JAQGPI010000176.1 GCA_028293175.1 Verrucomicrobiaceae bacterium
AAGCGGTTGGTGAAGGCCACGCAGCCGTTCATCATGCAGACGATGATGCCAAGCGAGGCGGGGGGAATAGTGCCCATGGCCTCCAATGCCGCCGCCATGGCGAAGCGCGTCACGTTGCTGGCGCGGCGCAGGCGGTTGTGCTTCGGCAGCTTGTCCGTCGGCAAGGGTGGAACCAAGCGCACAAGGCAATCCCAGTCGCGCGTGCCACCGGTTCTTGGGAGGACGGTGGTGGGGATCTGCGTGTTGTTTTCCACCGCAGCGAGCAGGTCGGCCACATTCCATCCGGCGGCGCTTACCGCTCCCAGACCTCGAATGATGAGAGGTGGGACAGTGCTCATGCCGTGCGAAAAACCAGCGAAGCGTTCGTGCCGCCGAAGCCAAAGGAATTGGTGATAGTCGTGTTCACCCGCCCGCGCCGGAAGCTGCGCACCACATCGAAGGTGGCCACGGGATCGAGTTCGCGGATGTTCAGGCTGCCCGGCATCCACTGGCCTTGCATCGCCATGAGGCAGATCACCGACTCCACCGCACCCGCTCCGCCGAGCAAATGGCCCATGGCAGACTTCGTGGAGCTCATGGCAATCTTGGAGACGTCCTCGCCCGCCCAGGCCTGGATGGCCGAGCCTTCCGCCACATCATTGAAAGGCGTGCCCGTGCCGTGCGAGTTAAGGTAATCAACCTCGCGCGGCAGCACGCCCGCCATGCGGCACGCCTCCGTCATGGTGCGGATGGCCGCATTGCCAGCGGGATCGGGCTGGGTCAAATGATGCAGGTCCGTGGCGGTGGAATAACCCGCCGCCTCGGCAATGGCCGTGGCTCCGCGTTCGGCCGCTGCCTCTTCCGATTCGATCACCACCACGCCCGCGCCTTCTCCCAGAGCGAGCCCGTCGCGATGCGCATCAAAAGGGCGCGGGATGCCGGAAGGAGCCAGTGCGCGCAGGCTGTCGAAGCCCGCGAACACCAGTTCCGAAACGGCATCGTAGCCGCCTGCGATTACACGTTTGGCACGACCCGACCAGATCATTTCCATCGCCATGCCTATCGCATTCGCACCCGAGGCGCAGGCATTGGAAACCAGCAGCACCGGCCCATGCCAGCCGACCTCATGCGCTAGCGTGGTCATCTGCCGCTGCGGCTGATAGTGCTCCACCAGCGAGAGCTGCCCCGGCTGGCGGCCTGGGCTCTGGCGGATCTGGCGGCAATAGGTTTCGCCCAGCATCATCGCGCCTGCGGAAGTGCCGATCACCATGGCATCCACCTCGTTCAAATCCTTCAGCCCCGCACGGGCAGTCGCCTCCCGCAAAGCCAGCAACAGCATCTTGCTGCCACGGTCCACTCGCGCCTCATGGCGGGCCGAGAGCGTGTGATAAATCTGCTCCTGCGGCAGGTCCACAAACGCGGCCGTCTTGGCAATCCGTGCGCTCACATCAAACATCTCCACAGGCCGGAAAGCGGTCCGGCCCGCCGCGAAAGCCTCTTCGTTGGCCCTCCAGTCGGACCCGAGCGGTGAAATAATGCCCGCTCCGGTGATGAGCAGACGTTGGCGTTGAGGGGGCGGCACGAGGGGAAAAAGAAAAGCGGCGGAAGTGTGGTGGAGCTTGAATTATCCAGTGCGGAAGGTCAATGATGGAAGCCTGTGCAGCCCATGGAGTACCGGCTGGGCGCGCAGGCTGTCAAATGATAGGTGATCGGTGGCAACAAGTCCTGGATAAACATGGCGATGCGGTGGCCCTCCATCATTCCGCCGGAAGCTTGACGTTCGCACAACTCGACCGCGAGGCGCGAGCGCTGAAGCATGCTGATGATTACGTACTGGCGCAGGGCGGGGCTGCCGAATTGTTGAAGGCTTTGCTTGCCGGTGCGCTTCACGGCAAACCGGTGCAGGTGGCGGAGAAGGACCGCGCCCGCCGTGTGCCTGCCTGCCCGATTCCAAGCGACACCTTTCTTATCAAGCAAACCGTCGGCGGCAGCGGCCACCGGCGCTGCCAATTCTTCACAGCGGCGCAGATCCTGGCGGATGTGGACCGCATTCATGCCACGCTGAAGCTTGAGGAACACAAGATCTGCGTCGCGGCCATCTCGCCCGCTCACTCTTACGGGCTCACCGTCACCGTCCTGCAAACCTTGTTCAACGGCCTGCCTCTGCACTGGTTGTCGGAGCCTTTCCCCGCCTCGCTCGCCGCTGCTTTGGAGTCTCATGAGCGCGCGTTTCTCCCCGGCATCCCGGCCCTTTGGCGCGCCTGGATGCAAGCGGGAGTTCCTTTCGAAAAGGTCTCGCTCGCCGTTTCCGCCGGATCACCGCTGACCCTGGAACTGGAGCGGCGGGCCATGGAATCCGCAGGCATGAAGCTGCACAATCTCTACGGCACCAGCGAATGCGGCGCGGTCTCTTATGATGCCGACGACGAGTTGCGCAGCGATGTCGGTGATGTGGGCGACCTCTTGCCCGGCGTCGCGGCCGTCATTGATGAAGACGGGCTGCTCGTGGTGCAAAGCACCTCCGTCGGCACCGGCTATGACGAACTGCTGCCCGGCGAGATCTTTGACGGCCACCGCTTTCGCACCTGCGACAAAGTCGAAATCAACGGCTCGCGCTTGTACTTCCGGGGTTCAGCAGGCGCAGGCATCAATGTGGCGGGACGCAAACTGAGCCCCAATGAAATCGCCGCCAAGCTGCGCGCCGCTACCGGCGTGAAGAACCTGGAAGTCCACGGCGCCCAAAGCCGCGACCCCGAGCGCTGCCAGGAAGTCGTCGCCGTCGTCGGCCTTCCCGCCAGCGAGCTTACTCCTGCCTTTCGTGGCACGGCATGTCTGGGACTTGCCCCCTGGGAGATTCCGAGGCGTTGGGTATCTCGCTTGTGACGCCGGGACCATCGTACTCATCGATCCGCCCCGGCCCGCCATCGCTAGTTTCAACCGTTATCTCACAAGTCACTTCCAGAGGTCATTCAAAATTTCCACTGCTTTGGCCGTCAAAATATGGCTCTTCGGACGGGAGAAGGGCGTCAACAAAGGAAGCGTGATAGCGATCATGGCAGGATTGACAGAGGGCTATCAGTTCAAATAGAAATTCGTGGCCCTGGTGCCTATATGTAGTGTGATGTGCTGAGGTTGCTCGCGCCTTCCGGCATCCCTGACAAACAAAATCCTCTGGCTGGAGAACGAGGTCGCGCTTCTCCTTCCACAGGGGAGACTGAAGATAGCGGTTATAATCACTAAACCACTTCAAAGTATTCTCTCTCTGCCTCTTCTTCTTAAACTGCGTAACGTGTTGTTCTCGCTGTTTAGACCACTCCCGTTCCAATGTTTCGTTGAAGGCTGGGAGTGAATCATGTTCAGGCAGCTTCCGCAACGCAGAACCCTTCTGTCGCCCACAACATTGGCACTGACTTACAATAGCGACAGTTCCGTTCGCTACTGTCCTTCTGGTAAGGGCGAGCTCCGTGTGCTGGCACTCTAATGAATGGAAGAACTCCCCACTAGCCTTCCAGTCTTCGGGTGTTTGTAACAGATGGCCAGTTGGCTTCATCGCGAATGGACTCCGTTTTCGGCAAACGTTCGAAATCAGGGAACGCAAGCGTAAGCATTGATAGTATGACACATACCATACGAGCTACTGCCTGCATACGTTTTATCGGCCACATTCTCCCCGCCGCCAATGTCACGGGGTCTCCACCATGTGGAACAGGTTCCAGCCATGCCCATCGGGATCAATGAAGCTGTGCTGATAGCAGACTCCGTCGTGATCTTCCGCCTCTTCGAAAACCCCGCCTCCGGCAGCCAATGCTTTCTGGATGATGTCATCCACTTCGGCCCGGCTGCTGCAACTGAGGCAATTTAGAACCTCAAGAGCCTTGGAAGTGTCGCAGATGGCTCGCGGGGAAAAAGTGGCAAAAGTAGGCTCTGCCGTGAACATGGCGCTGATAGTGTCGCCCATGACAATGCAGACACTCGTCTCTCCGCTGATCTGCTCGTTGACGGTGAATCCAAGGGCGGTGTAAAACGCCCGTGCTCCGGGCACATCCTTGGTGGAAAGGTGAACGATAATTTTGCGGCTCATGGTAGTTTTAGATTCGTGTCATAGCTGGGAGAACGGCCCGGATCAGGCGGTCCGCGAAGCGTCGCTCACACGACAAATGCCATACGAGCTGTTCGCTACAGCGCATGGTTAGATGATTCGTTCATTTTGGCTTCGCGTCCCCCGCTTTTTCCTTCGTCGCGCGTTTCGCGTTCCAATCAAGTTTTAGCGGCTCGCCACCATCGCGGCCAGCCGCTTCGAGGGTTCCCTTGATCGTGTCACCTTCGATTTTGCCGTGATACTTCACGACATACTTCTTGCCGCTGAGGTCACGCACCACATCGAATGTGATCAAGTCGTCTTGGAAGGAAGCGTTGCTGATCGCTGTATCGCCAAATTGATTCGAGTAAGCGCCGACGATCTTGCCGTTCTCCAACGCGAGTTTGAGCGTGGTAGGAATTTCGCCATTCGGCGAGCTAGTGCTCCATTTCCAAGTCCCATCAGGATTGGCAGCGACCGCCGCGGCAGTTGCAGCGACCGCGAACAACGAACCAATGATGCGAACAGATTTCATGATGCGAAGTTGTTTTGAAGTCTGGCGCCTAATGCTTCGGATCAGGCGATCCGCAAGGCGTCGAAGACACGACGATGCCATGTGAGCCGTTGCCTGCATCCGTTTT
>JAQGPI010000193.1 GCA_028293175.1 Verrucomicrobiaceae bacterium
CGTTGTTTACATAAGGAGCGGCCTTGGCGGTCACGCTATCGTCGCCGAGATAAACGAGCAGCTCGCAGAGGTCGCGATTCAGGCCGGGATCAACCTGTGGGAACAGCGGACTAAGGTGCTTCGCCAGTGCTTGTTTGGTGGCTGCATCCGGCTCACCCAGGCGGGTGAAGGCCAGTTCATAATCGCGGATCAAGGTGACCTTATCAATGCCCTTCAGGCTGTTGAGATCGATCTTGTTGAGCGCCTCAAGAATCTTTGCCTGCACGGTCTTGTCAGCCTGGGGCTTCTGGGTCACGGACAATTGCAGCGGTCCCTGCTTGTTTTTGCCGTCGTCGATATTGGCCACCTCGTATTCGCCGACGCTGCGGGCCAGGGCCATGAGGGCAGTGAGGGCGGCGCGGGGATTGGTTTCCTTGAGCGCCTTGTCCTGCCAAGTGGCCACGGGCTGATGCTCGATGGCGATGCGCGCGGCGAAGCGGATGTTGCGGTCAGAATGACCAAGCTGCGGCCAGGCGACTTCCAGAGCCTTTGGATCTTGCTTGCCATGGAAGACTTCCAAGCTGCGGCGCAGTTCGTGAAGCTTGGCGGTTTCCCCGTCCATCTTGGTCGGCGCAGACTCGGTGCTTTCCTTGCCGGTGTAAGTCACACGATACAGGCCGGATTGGGTCTTGCGACCGCCGACCGTCACATAAAGAGCCTTGTCCGTGGGAGACACGACAAGGTCGGTCAGCGGCAGCGGCGAGGCGCTCATAAACTCCTCCAGGTCAGCGGTATAGGCCGCGCCCTTGGCCTTCACATGCACCGCATACAGTTTGCCATAGCTCCAGTCGCAGATGAACAGCGATTCGGCATACTTGGCGGGGAAGGCAGCGCCATAACCATAAGCCACGCCGGTAGGCGAACCGAGGCCCACATCAATCACCGGTGGCAGGCTGTCTTCCCAGCGCACTGGGAATTTCTTCGAACAGGTGCGCCAGCCGAATTCACCGCCACTCTGCATGAAGCAGACGCGGATGGGGCGATACCAGGGGGTATTGGTATCCCACTCCATATCAGCATCAAAGGTGAACAAATCGCCCTCGTGGTTGAAGGAGGCATCATAGGTATTGCGGCAGCCGGTGGCCAGCAGCTCCCACTTCTTGCCTTCAAAGTCTGTCTTCGCGGTCCACGCACCTGGAGCCAGCACATCGCGCATGAAGCCGCGGCCCAACAACATGGGAAAGAGCTGGTCTTCCGACCAATGGAGCGGCACGCGCGAGGTGTCCATTGGAGTCATCGGCGTCTGGTTGCCCACAATGGTATAGATCGACTTCTTGTCGGGGCCTAACACCACACCATGCGGGCCATGTTCACCGCCCTGATTGGGGAAGGCACGCAGTTGCACCACGGTGTCGAAGTCGTCATCACCCTTCGAGGCGGTGACCTTGTAGAGACCGCGCCCCTGGAACTCTTCCGCGCCATCGTTGATCGTCAGGTAGATCGCTCCTTCATTCCAGAGAATGCCCTGCGCGTGACCGATCTTGGCGTTGATCTTTTCGATCTTCGTATCGCTTTCCGGACCGCCGATGGCGGAAGGGGTCACCCGGTAAAGGCTCCCGTACTGGTCGCTCACAATGAGGCGGCCCTTGTTGTCTACCGTCATGCTCACCCACGAGCCCTGCTGATCCTTGGGCACGGAGTACAGCAGCTCCACCTTGAAGCCCTCTTTGATTTTGATGGACGAAACCGGCGTGGCCTGGTTGGGGTCCTGGGCGTGGATCGGTGCAATGCCTGCAAGCAGGGCGAGGGCGAGGATTCGTTTCATGCGGGATATAGGGTCAAAAGGAACGGACGGCGCGCAAGCGTCTTGCGGCTGGATGCGATTTCCTGCCGCAGGCCTGTCCCTTCGTCTTGGTCCATCTGTAATCTTATTCTTACTCTTCTGAACCTCGAACGGATTCACTCTTTCCACTCACACCGCTTGCACCCCCCGCGCTTCGCGTTTAATAGCTGGCCGTTTGACCTTTTTGAACTGATCATTGATGAGAGCAATCCTGGCACTGGAAGACGGAAGATACTTTGAAGGCGAGGCGTTTGGCGCCACCGGAACCGCAACAGGCGAAGCCTGTTTCAACACCTCTATGACCGGGTATCAGGAGGTGCTCACAGATCCATCCTATCGGGGCCAGATCGTGGCGATGACCGCTCCACAGATCGGCAATTACGGCATCAATGAGCAGGACAATGAGAGCAGCCAGCCGCATGTGCGGGGCTTCGTCATTGAGGAACTCAGCCCTGTCGTCAGCAACTGGCGCTCCGAGATGGATCTCGATACCTACTTGAAGCAGTGGAACATCCCCGGCATTCAAGGGGTAGACACCCGGGCGCTGACCAAGCACTTGCGCACACGCGGCGCGATGCGCTCGGTTATCACCACAGAGGATGTTTCTGTCGAAGAAGCCGTTCGCATGGCCGCCGAAAGCCCTTCCATGGAAGGCTCTGATTTCGTCAAGGAAGTGACCACCCCCCACGCCTACCGTTGGGACCCGGAAGGTACCCTCAGCGGCGATTGGGACATCCCTAGCCCCAGTCAGAATCGCGAAGCCGACCCATTGAAGGGCGCTTTCCATCCCCTGCCGCCGGCTAAGTACCGCATCGTGGCCTATGATTTCGGCATCAAGTACAACATGCTGCGCCGCCTGCGCCAGCAGGGTTTCGAGGTCGATGTGGTACCCGCCACTGCCACCGCCGCCGAGGTGCTAGCCAAAAATCCCGATGGCGTCTTCCTTTCCAATGGCCCCGGCGATCCTGCCGCGCTGGACTATGTGCATCGCGAAGTGAAGGAGCTCATCGGCAAGACGCCCATCTTCGCCATCTGCCTGGGGCACCAGATTCTGGGCCATGCCTTTGGTGGCCGCACTTTCAAGCTCAAGTTCGGCCATCGCGGGGGTAATCAGCCAGTGAAGGACCTGCGCAACGGCACCGTGGCCATGACCGCTCAGAACCACGGTTTCAGCATCGATCCCGGCAGCCTGCCGGGCAATGTGGCTGTCACCCACATCAATTTGAACGACGGTACCGTGGAGGGCATCCGCCACATGGAGCACCCTGTGTTCAGCGTTCAATATCACCCGGAGGCGGCACCCGGCCCGCACGACGCCACGGGCCTGTTCGCCACGTTCACCCAGATGATGGAGGCCTGATGCCGAAGCGCGA
>JAQGPI010000226.1 GCA_028293175.1 Verrucomicrobiaceae bacterium
CCCAAATGCGACCATTTCGTCTTCCACGGTGACCATCTCCGGGTTTGCTAGGGACAATATTGAAGTGGCTAGCGTGACGGTATCCCTTAATGGTGGAGCACCCTTCGCAACGACGCTTTCAGCCCCCGGCGCCCTGGGTGTGCCCTGGACTATCACTCCAAACCTCGCGCAGGGACTGCACGGCGGTCTGAACAGTGCGCAGGTGGTTTCCAAAGACACGGCAGGTAACAGTTCCGCATCGGTCACACGTAGCTTTACCTTCGTCGAAAAAGGCAGCCTCACGGTCATTACCAAAGTGGGCGGGACCATCACCTCCGTCGGCGGCACCGTTCCGGGCGTCTCCACGGCACCCAACTTCTACCAAGTCGGCAAGATTTATGCCTTCACGGCGAAGCCAACCGCTGGCTATGTATTTGATCATTGGGCGATCCCAGGCATCGATTCGAGCAGCCCTGCCACGCAGGTGCCTGCCCTCAGCCTCCTTTACTCGGATGCCATCTTCGCCTCGCCTACGATCACGGCAGTCTTTGCGGCCACTCCTTACACCGCCGCCAAAATTGGTGCGTTCAACGGCTTGGTCACTGCTCATCAGGGCTCCATCCCAAGCAACAGCACCACCGGCTTTGTCACGGTCAACGTCACCTCCGCAGGCACCTTCACTGGTACCCTCAAGACTGATGGCATGACCCTGAGCATCGGCGGTTTGTTCGATCTCACGGGCACGGCTCGCTTCGGTGCCACCCGCTCGGACAAGGTGCTGGTCGCCCGCACCAACAAGCCCGCTGTGGAGCTGATGCTGCACCTCGATCTGGCTGGCACCACCGTCCAGGTCACCGGCACGGTAAAGCAGTACCTGCGCACCACTCTCGTCAGTACCTCAGATGTGCTGGCAGACCGCGCGGCCTTCGATGCGAAGCTTAACCCGTTCTCCACGGCTCATGCGAGCTACTTGGTGAACAAAGGCCTCTACACCGTGGTGCTGCCTGCCAAGGCACAGGGCAACGGCCTGACCTCCGCTGACTTCCCACAGGGCTCCGGCTTCGGTACGATCACTCTCACCGCCGCTGGCAGCGCTTCCTTCTCGGGCACTCTGGCGGACGGTACTGTCGTCACCGCCAGCGCTCCTATCAGCAAGAACCTGACCATCCCTCTGTTTGCACAGCTTTACGCCCTCAAGGCTGGCTCCTTCAGCGGTCTGGTTACCCTGGATGACACTCAGGCCGACAGCGACCTCAAGGCAGTCAACTGCGCTTGGTTTCGCCCATGGAGCAACAACCAGTATTATCCCTGGGGCTGGGATGAAGGCGTAAGCGTGAATCTCTTCGGTGCCAAGTACCAGTCCACCAGTCTCGCCACCAACGTGCTGCTGGGCGCTACCAACCTCCCCTCGCCGAACACGTTGCTGACCTTTACTGAAGGGTCCCTGGCCAGCACCGTTACCAAGCAGGTGAATGTAAGCGCGACCAACGCCGTGACCAAATTTGACACGACGGACAAGAGCTTCGGCCTAACTCTCGTGGCCAGCACGGCGAAGATCACTGGTACCTTCCCGCACACCAGCGGCACCACCTCGGCCTTCCAGGGCATCGTCTATCAGAAGGGCAACAACACCACTGACGTCCAGCTAGGTGGCAACGGTTACTTCCTGACACTCGCCCCCAAGGTGATCAACGGTGAAGGCACCAGCGGCAAGGTGACGGTCAAGCCAAACGTTGTCGTTCCTTAATCAGACAGACATCCTGTTAATCTCAATCTGCGGGCTTCGAAAGGGGCTCGCAGATTTTTGTGGCGGTCGAAACCGGCCATTCAGAGTATTTCTGATGGCGGATCAGGCCAGTGCGGAGAAATGAACGGATGAGTGACGCCGTTTAGCACGTATAATTCTCCGAGATGTCATCCACCGTCGAATCCCCCCCTGCCTCTGAGAAGCCGCACCACGCCACCGAGGCGGGAAACTACTTCGTCTCAAACTACCCGCCGTTTTCGTTCTGGAAGCCGGAGTACGTTTCAGCCGTCGACCGGGTGCTTCAGCAGCCCGCCCCGAAGGACATCCCGCTCGGGGTGTACTTCCATATTCCCTTCTGCCGCAAGCGCTGCCACTTCTGCTATTTCAAAGTCTATACCGACAAGAACGCCAGCGAGATCCGCGCTTATATCAATGCTGGGATGAAGGAGATGGCGCGATTTGCAGCCATGCCCTACATCAAGGGGCGCAAAGCCAATTTCGTTTACTTTGGCGGCGGTACCCCCAGTTACCTGAGCGTTCCACAGCTCCAAGAACTGACGGACCGGATGAAGGACATGGTGCCCTGGGACGAGGCGGAGGAAGTAGCCTTCGAAGCCGAGCCGGGCACCCTCAGCGAGAAAAAACTGGAGGCCATTCGCGAGATTGGCGTCACCCGCCTGAGCCTAGGCGTGGAGCATTTCGATGACCACATTCTCGAATCCAACGGCCGCGCACACCGCAGTGGCGAAGTGGACCGCGCCTATCGTTTCGCCCGCAGCCTCGGCTTCGAACACATCAATATCGACCTCATCGCCGGGATGATGAACGATACCGATGAAAAGTGGAAGGATGCCGTTGCCAAGGCTGTCCAGCTCGGGCCGGATGCGGTGACCATTTACCAGATGGAAGTGCCCTACAACACGGGCATCTACCAGCAGATGAAGGCCGAGGGGAAGGTCACCGCCCCTGTCGCCGATTGGGAAACCAAGCGCGCTTGGGTAAGCTATGCCTTCGACGAATTCGTCAAGGCCGGATACACGGTGACCAGCGCGTACACTGTGGTGAAGGACCCCGACCGCGTAAAATTCATCTACCGGGATGCCTTATGGGAAGGTGCTGATTTGCTCTCCTGCGGCGTGGCTTCCTTCGGCCATCTGGGCGGCGTTCACTATCAGAACCAAGCCGATGTGGGCCCGTACATGCAGGCCATTGATGCCGATCAATCGGTCATCTACCGAGCTTATGAATCGACCGCAGATGACCGCTTCGTGCGCGAGTTCATCCTCAAGCTGAAGCTTGGTGCCGTGCGCCCCAGCTACTACATCAACAAGTTCGGTGAAGACCCGCTGAAGCGCTTTACCCCTCAGCTTGATTACATTGTGAAGGAAGGCTTCGGCCATGTGACCGACGACAAGATTGAGCTGACGCGCGACGGCTTGCTCCAGGTGGACAAGCTCCTTCATGAGTTCTTCCTCCCCCAGCACCGCCAGTATGCCCGCTACACTTGAAGCCGAACGGCACTCACCCAAGGAGGGGAGCGCCGACGACGAACTGCGCCTCGATCATCTGGCACCGATGGTGTTCTTCTATGGCCTGGGCAGCGCCCGGCCACAGGTGACCTTCATCCAGCCGGAGGACATGCCCGAGGAGGAACGCTGGCTGCTAGTGCATGCCAGCGACATGACGCCACGCCTGCGCGAGTTTCACGGCTCTGAAATCGACCTGGATGTGCATGCCCGCGGCCGCATCGGCGACTACTATGTGCGGGCTTCGGTATTAAAACGCCACAGCGATGCCAGGGCGGTGGAATTCGGTGCCATCGGCATTCATTTAAACGTGCTGGAAGAGGATGCCCGGCACCTCGTCCTGGAAGGCCTCACTCCCTTTGGTGGCATCCTGGAGAAACTTGCGGTTCCCCATAGCAGCCATCCACGTGGCTACTTCCGCATCGTCGTTGACTCCCGGCTGGCCGAGCTGCTCAATGCTGTTGAGGGCGAAACCTTGTATGGTCGGTGCAATGAACTGCGCCATGCCTGCGGCAAGACTTTGGCGGATGTGGTGGAAGTGTTGCCAAGAGCGGCGGCATAGGCGGGCCTGCGCCGGTAACGGCGAAATCCTGTCGCTATTTGTCAAAGACAACCGAAGCATCTTCGCTACGGTGAGGCACGAAAATCGCAGTTTTCCTCCTCGGCATGCCTGTCTCAAGCCCATCTCTCACTCTCACCAACGGCCTTATGTATGGCTTCGATCACTGTTCCCTGGCGGGATTGGTGATCAGCGGGCTGCTCATCGCGCTGTCCTGTTGCAGTTGGACCGTCATGGGCGTGAAGCTCTTCCTGCTGCGCCGCTCGCGACTCGCGAACCGTGACTTTGAATACGAATTCGGCGGTTCTCCTCATCCACTGGCCTTGTTTCAGTCCAATGAACATTTTCCGCGCTCCCCTTACTTCCACGTTTACTACGCCGCAGCGCGGGAGCTCGCCTTCCAACTCGTCGGTGTCGATCAGCCCGACAAGACCTTTGCCACACGTCTGCAAGGCGCGGGACGCATCACCGGCTCGCAGGTCGCTTCCGTGCATCGGGCGATGGAGCGGTCGGTCTCCGAGGCGGCACTGAAGTTTGAGGCTAACATGAGCGTGGTGGCGATGGCCCTGAGCGGCGCGCCCTTTATCGGTCTTCTTGGCACACTTTGGGGCGTAATGGATAGCTTTGCCCTGCTTGGCCAGTCGCCCGGCAGCAACAGCTTGCAAGTGATGGCACCCGGCATCTGCGCAGCCATGCTGCCCACCATCGTGGGTTTGCTGGTCGCCGTTCCCAGCATGTTTGGTTACAACCTGTTGGTCAGTCGCATCCGTTCCATGGTGGTGCATCTTGACAATTACGCGAGTGAGCTGGCCTCAGTGCTGGACCGTCATTACGTCGATCATCGTTCGCCTGCGGATGAGCTGCCCAGCCTCGGTGCACTTGGCTCACCCAACCTGCCCTCTTTCGCCGGCGCTGCCCCCAATCCGCCGGGACGTAATATCAGCCTCGCCTCAGTCGCTCGGCCTCCGGGCACGCCTGCCTCTTGATGTATGCGTCGAATGGCCCGACACCCCCAGCTCAGGCTGATCACGGAGATCAGCATTGCGCCGTTGATCACGGTGGTGCTGGTGCTGCTGTTTGCCTTCATGATGGTGGGACCGCTCCTGCATGAAGGAGGAGCCGTTGCTGCGCCGGTAACGGCTGACAAGAAGCAGAATGCAGCACCCCAGACCACTGCTCATCTTGTGCTGGGCGAAAACAAAACCATCTCTCTGGAAGGCCGCGAAGTGGCCGTGGTGGACCTGAAAGACCGGCTCGCAAGACTGGCGAAGGAAAATCCGGGCGTAGGGGTGGTAGTGCAGATGAATCGCGATCTGCCCGTGCAGGTGCTGGTGGATCTGATGAATGTCTTGCGCGAGGCCGGCGTCGAAAGGACGTCGGTGGCCACAGTCGAAAAGTGATGGCCAGACGTATTAAATTAACCGCATCCAGTCTTGATCGCACCTCTCCTGGCTCTTCTATAAGGGCTCAGCACCCCTGAGTTTCTCATGCGCCGCATCACGCTCCAGCCGACCCGCCGCTTCGCCTTTCTGGCAGTGGCCGCGCATGTGCTGGTGATCGGCGTGCTATGGTGGTGGTTCAGCCAGGCAGACAAAACCAGTCCAAAGTCTGGCACCGCTCAATCGTTGACTTGGGTTTCACCGGCCGATTTCACTACTTCCGCTTCCACCGGTTCCGCAGCAGTACAGGTCAAAGCAGAGCCATCACCCCCGCCAGTTGCAGAAAAGCCAAAACCCAAGCCTGAGCCAGACAACACCATTAAGTCCATGTTGGCTGTGGCGGGCTCAGCTCCTTCGCCCAACCCCGCTTCTGTGTCGCCTCTAAAACCACCCGTTCCTGTCCTGCCAAAGGCCATTGCCGTTGATCCCGCTCAAGCCGTCGCCTTGATGAAGGCACAGGAAGAGCAACAGACGAAGGACTCAGTCCATGCTGCGCCCCAGCCTCCAACTGCTCCGCCCTCAGCCGCACCAGTCGTTGCCAAATCTGAGGCTCCGGCCACGCCAGCCGCCGCCAAGTCTGATCCGCCTTCCGCTCCACCAACACTACTGGCAACCGCGCCTGCATTACCACCCGCCCCGGTGAGCGAAGTCTCACGGTTTATCACAGTGTCCTCCCGCTCGTCTACGGGTGCTGGAGACAAAAGCGTGCGCCTTGAAGAGGTAGATCGCGCGATTCGCGATGCCTTTATGATCCGCTGGATGCCCCCCAAGGCACAGGGACTGAACATCAACCAGCGCACCGCCCACATGAACATGACTGTGGACCGCGCGGGCCATGTGCTGAGCTTTACCGTTGTGAAATTGTCGGGCAGCGAAGCCTTTGACCACTCCCTGCGTGAGGCAGCTAATAGCCTTGAAATGATCCCGGCAACGCTTCCCGATTCCTACCGTCCGGATCAATACGAATTCCAGCTTCATTTCCATGTTGAGTAACCTTTACCGGCCCTTCCTTGCGTGCGCTGCCATGGCCTTTGCCATGGTCGGCGGCCAAGTCCACGCGGAGAGCTGGTGGAGTCGCACCTTCAGCTCCAAACCTTCCGGATTCCGCATCGCTCAGGACCTGGAAAAGGCGACCACCGTTTCCATCGGCGAATTCACCGGTGCCACAGGGG
>JAQGPI010000232.1 GCA_028293175.1 Verrucomicrobiaceae bacterium
GAGATGATGCCGCGCTGGAGGCCTATGTTAATGATGATGAGCTCCATCAATCCCCGCACATTCATGAGCGTGCCCACCCCCAGGGAGTCGCGGTTGCTCAGGCCGCTCAATCTCGCCGCCGCCCAGCATGCCGCGCCTTTGCCCAAGGTGGCGGCGGCCATCACAGCCAGGGCCATGCCCCAGAGGTAGCGTGAATCGAGCAGGCCCATCTGCGTATTGAGCCCCGAGTAGGCAAAGAATAGCGGCAGCAGCAGCGTGGAGGTCAGCGGCTGTATATGGGCAATCAGCGAATCCGTAACCACGCCGCGCGGCATGGCCACACCGATAACGAAGGCTCCAAAGACAGCGTGAAGGCCGATAGCATCCGTGAGCCAGGAACCCAGAGCCATCAAAGCCACACACAGGGCGGCTTCGCCTTCCGTGAGCCTGCCACGACTCTCGACCCCGCGTGCCCACCGCGCCATGAGCGGACGCAGCACCAGCCAGACGGCCGCCACATAGGCCACTCCGGCACCAATGTTAAAGAAAGCATGGCTCACGCGACCATCCATGCCGGCCAGCACCACCGCCAGCAGGCTCCAAGCCGCCGCGTCACCCATCGCTCCGGCACCCATGGCAACCGTGCCCATGGTGGTGCCTCCCAGGTTTTTGTGAGCGATAATGCGGGCAAGGACTGGAAAGGCGGTGATGGCCATGGCCGTGCCTAGAAAGACCGCTCCATTGAAGAGGGTCACGTGGGCCGGAAAGAGCTGGGTATGAGTATGGAAGTACCACCCCAGCGCTCCACCCAGCACAAAGGGGCACACCATGCCAGCGGTGGCGACTGAAACGGCACTGCGAAGCCGCGAGCTGACAATATCCACCCGGAACTCCATGCCGACCACGAACATGTAGGCAGCGATGCCGATTTGGGCGATGGCATACAGCACCGACATGGATTCCTTGGGGAACAGTCCCGCCGTAAACTGAGGCCAGAACAGGCCCACCAATGAGGGCCCCAGTATCACGCCCGCCAGCATCTCCGCCATCACCGGCGGCTGGCCAATTTTACGACCCAGTACTCCCAGGGCGTGGCAGAACGCGAGAACAACCGCAATTTGCAGGAACAAGCAGGCAGCGAGAGCAGAGGGGGTCATGGCAGATCGGCGGTTTCTTGACGCTCAACCATGGCCCACCTGCGCTCATACCTCAAATTGCATTCCGTGATGACTTCCATGCCCGCTCGGCATGAACACAGCTTGCGATTAGAACTTGTTAGCCTGAATTACGTCAGGCTTGCCCGCCAGATAGTTCACCAAGTTCAAAGTGGAGCGCAGGGCCTGTCTCGGCACGCTTTCATAGGTGCGAGAACCGATGTGCGGGGTGATGAGCGCCTTCGGATGATTCAGCAAGGGGTGATCAGCCGGAGGCGGTTCCTCATCCAGCACATCAGTGGCGTAGCCGCCAAGGGCACCGCTATCGAGTGCGGGGATCACATCGGGCAGATGCACGAGTTCAGAGCGGGCGGTATTCACCAGCAGCGCGCCGGGCTTCATCTTGGCAATGCGCTCGGCCTTGATCAGTCCACGCGTTTCATCGCTGAGATTGGTATGCAGGCTCACCACGTCCACTTCAGCGAGCAGAGTATCGAATTCGGTGTGGCGAATGATGCCGTGCTCTTTGGCGAAGGCTTCCGGCCAGTACAGGTCCAGCGCATGCACTTCCATATCAAAGGCACGGGCGCGCTTGGCCACTTCCTGACCGATACGGCCCAGACCAATGAGGCCGAGTTTCTTCTGCCACAATTCATGGCCGGTCACGCGCTTCCATTGCCCGGCCCGCACCGAGTTGGCTGAGTCCACAAGATTGCGAACGTGCGCCAACATGAGGCAGAACACATGCTCCGCCACCGTAGTGTGATTCACTCCGGGCGTGAAAAGCACGGGCAGCCTGCGCGCTGTGCATTCCGCCACGTCGATCTTGTCCAGGCCAATGCCGTACTTGCTGATCACACGCAGGCGAGTGCCGGATTTGTCGAGCACCGCCTTGGTGATCTCATCATCACCGCAAAGGAAACCATCGAAATCCCCCGCCAACTCCAGCATCCGGCTCTCGGGTAACGGACCGCGCTCGCGATGAACATCAAAACCCTGGGCCGCCAGGAGGGCGTGGTGGTCGCCCGGAGTGTCTTGATACGAGGTGGTGGTGAGGAGAATGCGGAGGGACATAATGAGTGGATGAGGGATGGTAATGGAGGATGACAGCCAGCCACCATGTGCTCCAGTGCCCTCTACGATGAGTGGCGAGATCATAGAAGACGGCAAGGAGAATGGAAGCGAACGCAACCTGGGGGTGCAACCCATGGATGCTCTCATGATTGTCCATGAGGTGGACAACCATGCGATTGTGGCCGCCAGCAAGGAGCCCATGACCCACAAGGCGGTGCAGCGGGCCCGCAAGGGCCGCAAGCTCACCAAGCACATGCAGCGCCGCATGGTCACAGCTTTCAATCAGGTGCTAAAGCAGAAGGGCCTTGAGGAAAGCTACTCGCTTCACCGGCTGTTCAACTACGAGGCGTGACGCAGCGTTGCACAACCGCCCCGGGCGGCTAAGCTTGGCCTTTGATGACTTTTTTCCCTTGCGTCCCGCTCCGGCACCTCTCGCGTTCGCTGTTGATCGCAATGGCGGCGCTTGGCCTGCAGACGATGGCGGCAGACAAGCCGAAGCCGCCCAAGGCAAAACTCAAACCCAACGTCGAAGACGACCGCGACCTCAACGCCGCCCGGCAGGCGCTGGCGGATGGTTGTTATGACGTTGCCGCGCTCAAGCTGCGCCGCTTGCAATCACGGACGGGACAAGGGCCGAAGCACCGTGCTACGTACGCTAGCCTGCTGGTGGAAGCCCTGGTCCGCGATGAGAAAGGCACAGAGGCGCTGGCAGTGATCCAAAAGGAAACCATCGACGACCGACCTTTCTGGGAAGGGCAGGCGTTGCTCTTAACGGGTGATTACGAAAAGGCGGGGGAGATTCTAAATGCCTATCCACTGGAAGGTCCGCTCTCTGCCCTGGCCACGATTGCACGTGCTCATGCCCTGATGGGACAGGGGCGAGAAGCCGCCGCCCGCACCCTGGTGAAGCCTCTGCGCACCCATCCCGACCCGAAGATCTCAAGGTACGCGCGCCTGCTTTTCAATGAACTGGAGCTGGGCAACGACAGCGCGCAAACCGTTCTCCAGCGCCTCACCGATGAAAGCGCGGGCAAGGACATGGCCGTGCAGTACCTGCGTGCCCGGGCCCTGCTGGAGCAGAACGATCTGCCCAAGGCGGAAGCGATCCTGCGCGATCTGCTCAGCGCGGATCAACTCTCCGAACTGGAGCACGATGCCGCCACCCTGCTGCTAGCCGAAGTGCTCTGGCACCGGCGCTCGCCCGAAGGCCGCAAGCAACTGATCGCGTTTATCAACGGATTCTCCACTGGCACTTCTGAACGTAAGGACACCGAGTTCTGGGACGAGTCATTTGGC
>JAQGPI010000641.1 GCA_028293175.1 Verrucomicrobiaceae bacterium
AAGCGGTGAAGGCTGTCCTCGCCAAGGCCAAGAAAGCTATGTCGAAGAAGGCCGTCGCGGTGAAAAAAGCCAAGCCTGCGCCCGCGAAGAAAGCCGCAGCGAAACCTGCTCTAAAGCCTGTGGCAAAGAAGACTGCCAAGCCAGGAGTTAAGAAAGCTCCTCCGCCGAAGGCTAAAAAGCCGGCACCCAAGCCTATCGCTAAGGTTAGCAAACCAGTACCCAAGGCTGCTAAGTCTGCGCCCGAGACTGCCGCGAAGCCTTCACCGAAACCGATAAAACAACCAGCGAAAGCCGCCAAGCCCGCATTGGCCCCTGCCACGAAAGCTCCTGCACCTGCGCCAAAGGCGATAAAAAAGGCAACACCCGCACCCGCACCAGCACCGGCTGTTGCGCCTGCGGCTGAAGCAGCTCTAACTAAGCCAGTTGCGCCTCAACCTACCGCGAGCGCAGCCGCAGCAGCGACACCAAAAACAGATTCCAAACCTGCAGCCACCAGCAAGGCAGCCGCACCCACGAAGCCTGTTACGCCCAGCCCTGCCATCCTTCCCAAGCCACTGTTTGCTGATCGCCCGCGGTCCGCACTTGGCGTCGCTGCGCTGCCCCCTGGCGGCATGCCTGAGTGGTGGCGCTGGCATCAGGACTATCCCGGCGAAGAAACGCTTCGTCGCGGCACCGTCCTCACCTCGTTCAACGTCTATGCGGGTCTTTACACAGATACACTGCGCATTCACATGGCGGCTGGGCAGAGCGGCATCCGCGCCGTTTCGTATTCCTCCAAGTTCAGCATTGATGGCGATGGCAGCGGCGGCAAGCAGAAAGGCGACGTCGACTATAGCGACAACACCTCCCTGCATCTGAACGACGGCAATCCTCCGTCGAAGAAGAATGCGCTCAATTCCCTCACGTATCCCTTCGCCGTCCTGCCCTTGCCGCCCAAAAGCGGTAGCACTCTTCACTTCCAGGCCCTTGGTCTTGATGTCGGCGATATCGGCATTGCCTTCTTCGGCCGTGGTCTGGCCGCGCCCTTCATGTACGGTGACGAAGGTCCCGCCCTACAGGTCGGGGAAGGCTCTGTGCAGATGGCCAAAGACCTCGGTATGGACTGGGAGCCGCGCATGAATACCAGCCCTGCCACCGGCGGCTTCAACGAAAAGGAAATGCGTGACTACGCCCCCGGCGTACTGCACATCGCCTTCCCAGGCTCCCGCGACCGCCCGGACCGCATCACCGACATCCTCACCCGCGAGACCCTGCAAACCAAGGCTTGGGAACTCTTCAAGCGCTGGAAGCAAAGTCTACGCGGTGGAGTGCTATAGGGATTCCAAGGATCAGTCCTTTGTTCTCCAACATCGCGGAACGTTCGACGCTTCTTTCTTCAAAGAAGATGCGTTCCTGTACGTTCCCTTGTCTCCCCCTCGCAAACCGCTTTTTCCCATGAATCGTCTTTCACTCGCCCTTTCCTTTTCCGCTCTCCTGCCCCTTGTCGCCATCGCTGCCGATGAGCCCGCCGTTGCGGCTCCAGCGCCTGCTGGGGAAGTTAAGGCCAAGCCGGCTGCGCCGAAGGATGAAGCCATGGCGCTGTTCGACAAGGCACCCGTGGTTTCCGCGCTGTCGAGTGATCTCGGTACTTTCGGCAGTGATGATCCGATGGAGCGCGCCGATTTGCCCACCCGTGGCGTGATCACCCTGCCGCCGCCTGCTGATGGCTACACCAACATGGACCACTGGCACCAGTACGACTGGAAGGTGAAGGCCCGCCGCTCCGGCCACTATCAGGTGCGCCTCACCTACCGTCTTGATCACTCCACGCTCGGTGTGCAGCTGAAACACGGTGAAACTCGACTCAAGAAGCTCCTCCTTGCCGCTCCCTCCAGCCGCCGCGCCTACATTGGCGAAATCTTCTTCTCGGATGCTGGCGACCAGATGCTGGGCATTTATGCGCCGCCCAGCGATGTCGGTGCCGGCTTTGAAATCAAGGAGCTGGCGCTCATCCCGAGCAACGAAGGCGAACCGCTAGTGAAGCAGGCCGCCAACGGCCAGATCACACTGCTTGCGAAGGACGCGACAACTTGGTCCGAAAACATGCGTTACGAGCCCAAGACGGAAAAAAACTGCCTCGGCTTCTGGACTGACCCGGCGGATTTCGCCGAATGGGAATTTGAAGTCACCAAGCCCGGCAAGTATCAAATCGTCGTCACGCATGGCTGTGGCAAGGGCAATGGTGGCAGCGAGGTTGCCGTCAAAATCGGCAGCCAGGAAAACCGTTTCAAGGTCGAGGACACCGGCGGATTCCAAAACTGGAAGGACACAGTGGTAGGCGAAGTTGAACTCAAAGCCCCAGGCACCCAGCGCCTCGTCGTGAATCCCATGACCAAGACCAAGGCCGCTGTGATGGATGTGCAGAAGGTGCTGCTCAAGCCCGTTTCCTGAGTCCCTGAGACCTCCAGGGGTAGGGCATGCCTTTAATTCCTCAGTTTCCAATGCGACAGCAGGCCGCTCGTGCGTATCCTCCCCTCGCATGAAGAAACTTAAATGGATCATCCTTAGCCTTGTCATTCTGGTCACCGTCGGTGGCATCGGCGGCGGTCTCATGTTGAAGTCCTGGCTGGCAGGCGTGCTCACCCGTGAATCCTTC
>JAQGPI010000252.1 GCA_028293175.1 Verrucomicrobiaceae bacterium
CAACCGCCACTTATAAACAGATAACTCTATACTGCCAAAACCTCGGCTTTGATGTGAGCAAGCTGGTCGTCGAGAGCCCGCATTCCAAACGGCATTGAACTACTCAGGCTTCGGCGAGCTGACGCAATCCTCTGCGCAGCTCGTTGACGTCGATTGGCTTCACAAGATGGGCGATGAAGCCAGCCTCCCGCGAGCGGCGCATGTCCTCCTCCATGCCATAGCCGCTCAGCATGATGCCGCGCAGGCCGTACTTTTGGCGAAGTTCCTCCATCAGCTCGATGCCCGTGCCATCGGGCAGGCCGAGATCTGAGATCACTGCATCGAAGGTGTGTTGTGCAGCCACTTCGCGCGCATCGGCAACGCGAGAGGCGCTCATCACCTCATGCCCTTCGCGCCGGAGCAAGCGGGTGAGCACCTGCATGGTGGGCTCGTGATCCTCCACCACCAGCAGCCGCATTTTCGCTTCCGTTTGCGGCATAGCACCATCGTCCGTGCCCGGTATGATTTGCGGCGCGGGCGGCGGTGGCAGCAGACTAGTAGTGGCTCCAGGAAGATCCACCGTAAAGGTCGAGCCCAGGCCACGGCCTTCACTTTCAGCTCGGATGGAGCCGTGGTGCAGATCGACAATGGCACGTGCGATGGCGAGTCCAAGGCCCAGCCCGCCAAAGCGGTGCCCCTGGCCCGAGCTTGCCTGTTCGAAGGGTTCGAAAATGCGCTCCATTGTCGTGGCATCCAGCCCAATGCCATTGTCCTTCACCGAAATGCAAACATGCTCGTCCCGGCCGGTGCCCACATTGCGAGAACGAATGCGCACGAGACCGCCAGGAGGCGTAAATTTCACCGCATTGCGCAACAGGTTCCAAAACACCTGCTGCAGCCGCGCGGGGTCACCCATCAGGCTGCTGTGCGCGGCGGCCAGATCGACCTCGATCAAGATGCGTTTCTCAAAGGCTTCATCGCGCACGATCTCCACCACCAGGCCGATCAGCGAATTCATGTCGCAAGGCTCCGCATGCAGCGTCAGCTTGCCGCGCACGATGCGGGTGAGGTCCAGCAGATCATCAATCAGGCGCGCTTCTAGCGCCACATTGCGCTCGATCATCGCCAACTGCTCGCGCACCTGCGGTGACAACGACTCGTCTTCACGCAATGACGAGGCAACCATCAGCACCGGATTCAACGGTGTGCGCAGCTCGTGAGAAAGAGCCGCCAGGAAATTGTCCTTCGCCCGGGAGGCGGTTTCCGCCTGCTCTTTCGCCAGCCGCAAGCTCGCCTCGGCGGTGCGCCGCTCGGAGACATCCAGCACCACCGCCACCATACCCACAAACTCGCCATTGGCACCGCGAATGGAATTGACGTTGCTATCCGCCCAGAAGATGGAGCCGTCCTTGCGCTTGTAGCGTTTCTCAAGCCGGTACGCGGGCTGGCCTTGGGCGAGCTGCCTCACGGATTCCAGGGTCGGTGCCAGATCCTCCGGCACGGTGATATCCGCGCCGTTCATGGTCAGCAGTTCCGCCTCGGTGTATCCAGTCATCTCACACCAGCGCTGGTTGACAAAGGTCATCCTGCCAGTGGCGTCCGCCTCCACAACACCTGTGATCGCATGGCTGACGATGGCCCGGAAGCGCGCCTCTGATTCGCGCAGCGCCTGCTCCGCCTGCTTGCTGGAGGTGATGTCACGGGAGACGGAAATCAGTCTCTCCGGCTTGACGCCGTCGCTGCCGCCTTCAATTGGGGCCACCACTACATCCCACCACTTCGGCGTGCCTTTCACCGTGGCGCAGTACGCCTGGAAATGCGCTGAGTCGCCTGCGGCGGCTTTTTGCACCGCGAGCTTCACGGTATCCGCAGCCTCCTGGTCCAACAGCAGCCACCATGGCTGGTTGGAGTAAGGCGCGAAGTCGTCGATCTCCATCAGGCTCATGCCTTTGGCGTTCATCATCTCGATACGCCCCTCCCCGTCCATCAGCTTGATGCAGTCCGGGCTGCTCTCCAACAAGGTACGGTAGCGCTCCTCACTTTTGCGCAGCACCTCCTCTGCCCGCTTGCGTTCGGAGATGTCGTTGAAGACGATGCCTACGCGATGCACACCGCTAGTCTGCATAGGAAAGGCATACACTTCATAGGCGCGGTTCAGCACGATCGAGGCGCTCTCGAAGCGCTCCGGCACACCAGTCCGAGAGATTCTGCCATAGATCTCGAACCAGTGGGCCTCGATGTCAGGGGCAAGTTCTCGTATCGTTTTATCCCTGGCATCCTTCAACCCTGTCTGCTTCTCAAAGGCGGGATTGATATCCACGAAGCGATAGTCCACCGCCTTGTCGTTCTCATCAAAAAGAAGCTCGATGAGGCAGAACGCCTCGTCCATGGACTCGAACAGGCTGCGATAGCGGTCCTCACTCTCGCCACGGGCCTCTTCCGCCATCCGACGGTCATGTATATCCTCCGTCGTGCCATACCAGCGCATGATGCGCCCCGTGGCGTCCCGACGAGGGAAGGCACGCGAGCGCATCCACCGATAGCTGCCATCGCCCAGCCGTATGCGGTGCTCGATGTCATAGGGGTCGCCCGTCTTCACGGAATGCGTCCAGGCTTCCAACATTGCAGGGCGGTCAGAGGGATGCGTGGCGTTGGTCCATCCGTCTCCCAGCGCTTGATTGCGGCCCAGACCGGTGAGCTCCAGCCAACGATCGCTAAAGGTCTGAATGGTGCCGTCGGGCCCCGCCGTCCATGGCACTTGCGGATTCAATTCAATGGTGGCGCGCAATTCCTTCTCCGTGCGTTTGCGCTGCACCCACTGGGAAATGCCCGACGCGATCATGCCAAGCTCGCCCAGCACTTCTTCAGACAAGACGTGGGTGGCGAACATAGCCATCACCCCCAGCACCTTGCCATCCAGCATAAGCGGATAACCGGCAAAGGCCAGGATCCCTTCGTCGCGCGCCCAGTCAGGGCCGATGAAAGTCGGATCGCGCTGCACATCATTGAACAACAGCGGCAGGCCATTCTGCGCAATCCGGCCCACGTTGTACTCTCCCAGCTTCACCTGTCCATACGGACCATCACGCTCCGTATGGGTCCCAGCGCTGGCCTGCATCTCCAATACCGAACCGGCCTCATCTAACGTCCAGATGCGCGCAAAGGCCGCATCCAAGTGTTTCACCGCCGCCTCCGCGCAATGCTGCAGCACCAGCGGTAGCGAATCACTTCCGGCCAGCGCCATGTTCACATCTGCGCGCAGCACCGCCAACCGTGTCCGCTCGCCAAGCGCCTTTTCCACACGCTTACGCTCGGTGATGTCCACTACCAGCACGTAGAAGCCTTTGGCCCGACCCTTCTCATCCAGATCTGGAATGTAGAAGCCCTCCACAAAGCGACGCCCCATATTGCGGTAATGCGCTTCCATTTCGAAATGCACGCGCTCCCCGGCCAGCGCCCTGTCCATGTAGGGGCGCAACTTCTCCGCCGCCGGCCCGCCCAGCACTTCTCCCGCACGCTTGCCAATGATCTCCTCCCTCGGGCGACCAAACCCCTCCTCATACTGCCGGTTTACAAAGCGAAAGCGCAAGTCCCTGTCGATGTAACTGATGAAAGCGGGGGTCGCATCCGTGATCAGCCGCAACTGGTCCTCACTTTTGCGCAACGCCACCTCCGCTTGCTTGCGCTCCGTAATGTCTTGAAAAAACGTCGCCACGCCCCCCTCCGGCGTTGGAAAATTTCGAATGTTCAGCCAGCGCTGCCAGGGGGCGTAGTAGGATTCCCGGCTGGTAGGTACATGTTCTTTCAGAGCGCGCATCAGATCCGGTGCGGCATCGCTCTGTTCAGCCTCGGGCAAAACTTCTTGAAACACCCGACGCCCAACAAGGGTGTCCACATCCACGCCTTGCTCGGCAAACATCCTACGCGCTTCGTCATTGAACTGGGTGAACCGGCCTTCCGCGTCGATCACGTGAAAGCCATCTGTGATGCTTTCGATGATGCTGCGCACCCGCTCCTCACTTTTCCGCAACTGCAAGTGAGAGCGGCGCTGCTCCTCCAGTAGATCGCGGACCTGGTACTGGCGGCGGCGGGATTTCAAGGCAACCTGCACGGAGCGCACGAGGGTGGCCGCGCCCAGAGGACGCTCTAGCAGTGTAATGGCTCCTGCGGCATCGGCCATCAGATTGAGAAGCTGATGCAGGCGCGATTCTCCGCCCCTGGTGAGGACGATCACGGGCAATTCCGACCACGCGGGCTGCGATTCCAGGGCATGCAGCAGCTCCGGCATATGCTCCAGCTCCAGGGATTCGTCTGTGAGCACGAATGCCCCTGCCCCGACGGCGATCTCACGAGCACACTCCGCCAAGCCTTCGCAGCTTCGGGCTTCAAACCCTTCGCTCCCAAGCAAGGCCGCCATTGCTGCGGTATCCTGTCCTACCGGAGCCAGAATCAGCACCCGTTCATCCACGGTGTGACCGTCCGCCGCAGCTCCCCGAGTGTAATCCACCTTGCTCGCTCCGAAAAAAGGAACCGCAGTGATAGGGCCTGACGATTGCATTTGAAATTCTATGCTGGCTTCATCATCTGGTCGCCGACGCCTCCAAACGTCGGTATGCCAGACAGGACACCGTGGAATTCTTTGAGCGGATTGCCAATGCGAAATCCGGTTCCTTTTTCCATTTTGAATTCGCGAATACTTCTTTCGTGATAACCGCTGCGCTTCTTGATAACAGCGACAGACTGCCGCACCTCGCCCCCCGCTTCAAAGTAGCGGAGATTCACCACCATGTCGCAGAGGTAGCTTAGATCTATCGGCGATTCGAGAGCGGCTAGCATCCCATGCTGAGCCATCACGAGAATGGTGATCACGCCTTGCTGGTTCAGGTAGGCGGTGAGCTCGTGAAGCTGATTGTAGAGATATTTTTCACCCGGCATCGCGTTGAGGTAGCCGTTAAGGCTGTCGATGATCACCAGCTTGCAGACGGCCTCCACGCCCTTGCGTACGCTCACCGCAAATTCGCCCGGGGAGAGTTCCGCAGGGTCCACCTGTCGGGCGATAAGCATGCCGTTTTCCATGTGCTCGCGTATCGGCAGCCCCAATTCGGCCGTGCGATGGCACATAATATCGATCGTTTCATCGAAAGCAAAGGTCATCGCCTTTTCGCCCCCCGCCGCCATTTGTGCCGCAAATTGCAGCGCCAGCGTGGATTTGCCAGTGCCGGCGGGTCCAATCAGCAAAGTCGTGGTGCCGCGATCTAGCCCGCCGCCAAACAAATCGTCCATTTCCTTCACGCCACTGGAAAACGCCATGTGCTCGAATTTTATATGGTGCTCGGCGGCAATCAAACGAGGGAAAACACGCAGCCCTCCGGTATCGATGACATAGTCGTGATACCCTTCGCGAAATTTCACTCCGCGCAGCTTCGTCACCCGCAGCCTCCGCCTGGAGGACCCGTAATCGGGAGAGAACTGCTCCATCTCAATTACCCCATGTGTGAGGCTAAGCACATGCGGATCGCCACTGCCGCCCGTCTTGTCCATTTTGTCATCCAACAACAGCACCGTGCTTTTGTATTTGGCGAACTGCTGCTTCAAATTCAGCAACTGACGCCGGTAGCGCAGCGATGTCTCCGCCATCAGGCGGAACTCCGAAAGCGAATCAAACACCACGCGCAGCGGCTGTTGTTTGCCCGCCTCTTCCAGCAGCATGGTAGCCACTTTGGTCAGCTCCAGCTCGGCAGCATGGAACACGGTGTTTTGAGCCTCCGGTTGGAGCAGTGATTCGATGGAGGATAGCTCCAGCAGCGGGATGCTGTCCAAAGCCCAGCCGTGTGACTCCGCTACCTTAAGCAGCTCATCACGGGTTTCGGACAGTGTGATATAAAACACACTTTCGCCCCGTCGCACGCCTTCCACCAGGAACTGAAGCGCGAGGGTCGTCTTGCCAGATCCCGGATCGCCTTGCACGAGGTAAAAACAGTCCCGTGGCAGGCCGCCAGCCAGGATGTCGTCCAGGCCTTCAATGCCGCTGGGGCACCGTTCATTGAAGCGGGAGGTTTCGAACTTTGTTGCAGAGGTCATAATCAGGGAGGTGTTGCAAAGTAATTCGTTGCGTCCCCATTAAATGCGTCTCCGCCCGCCAAAAAAATCTTCATTTACGTAGGTAGCGCTACGGGTTTCACCGGATCATCCCCCGTCTGTGATTCTGCAACTTTAAGATGCCCTGCGCCACATTCCGCGCTATCTGGAAACCTCTTTTTTCTTCCACACCATCCTCCCTTTATTTCATGCCACGCTCCGACGGACGCTCCCCTGACCAACTGCGCAAGATCGACTACATCCTGGATATCGCCCCCCATGCCACGGCTTCCGTGCTCATCTGCTTTGGCAATACACGGGTGATCTGCGCCGCCACCATTCAGGAAGAGGTGCCACGCTGGATGAAGGTGCAGAATGTCCAGGGTGGCTGGCTGACGGCGGAGTACTCGATGCTCCCCTACTCTACTTTGGATCGCAAGGACCGCGACAGCTCCAAGGGCCGCCCGGATGGCCGCAGCATCGAAATCCAGCGCTTGATCGGCCGCGCCCTGCGCGCCGTGGTTGATCTCAAGAAGCTCGGCCAGCGCACCCTATGCATTGACTGCGATGTGCTGCAGGCCGATGGTGGCACGCGCACCGCCTCGATCACCGGCGCTTGCATTGCGACCGCCATTGCCTTCAATCGCCTGCTCACCAAAGGCAAGATCACCCAGCAGCCGCTCAAAAAAAAGGTGGCCGCCATCAGCGCTGGCATTTGCGGCGGCGAGGCCCTGCTTGATCTCTGCTACACCGAGGACCGCGACGCCGATGTGGACGCCAACATCGTGATGACAGACAGCGGCGACTTCGTCGAAATCCAAGGCAGCGGCGAAGAAGCCGTGTTCAGCCAAGCCCAGCTGGACCAGCTCCTCGTCCTGGGCAAGAAGGGCATCGCAGAACTCTGCGCCATTCAGGATGAAGCGATCCGCGCAGCCGAAAAGCCCGCAGATCCAGGG